>JAUXDD010000133.1 GCA_030618465.1 Desulfobacteraceae bacterium | reverse complement strand
GCGGAAAATTCATTCACCAGATTGCGTATCAGGTCAACATGATCAATTATCGTGCGGGTGCATTCTTCGAATACAGAATCATCAATCTGTTTTGAATATTTCCGCTGAAGTCTCTGCGCTGAAAGCGATATGGGGGTCAAGGGATTTTTTACTTCATGGGCTATCCGTCGTGCAACCTCACGCCATGCCAGCATACGCTGAGCTTTTTCAAGCTCTGTAAGGTCGTCAATTACCATTACGATCCCCACATGTCTGCCGGCATCATCTTTTAGCGCATTCAGATGTACCATGAAACTGCGGGGCCGGCTGTCAATAGTTAGTTTGACCGGAAGCTCGACGGCATCGTTTCTTGTAATTGTCGTATTATCCATAACTTCTCTTGCCAGATCCAGATACGGACCTACCAACAGGTCTTTATAATTTCTATTCAATATCTTTTGCGGTTCCAGGCCCAACATTTTTTCAGCTGATTTATTTATTGTCTTGATGGCCCCCCTGTTATTAAGTGATATAACGCCTGCAGATACATTCTTTAATACGATCTCCATATACTGCTGTTTTTCCTCAATTTCGCTATTCTGCTGGCGGAGCCTGCGTGTTGAAAGCTCCAGCTGCTCACGGCCTATCCGCAGGTCCCGTGTCATTTTGTTAAACGAATCAACAAGGGTCCCGATTTCATCAGTAGCCACAAGGCCGATATTGAAACTCAAATCACCCTCCGCCACTTTCCGGGTCCCTTCTGCAAGCTCCATAATCGGAATAGTAATTGACTTTGCCAGAAAGAATCCGAACCATACGGCACAAAAAACGACAAGCAGGGCAACTATTGAAAGGGTTATGTAGTATGTGCTCTGAATGGGCTTTTTCAAAAGTTTTATCTGCTGGTACTCTTCAAAACCTCTTGAAATTGACGCCATATTTCTCGATACATCAGGCGGTATGAGAACAACCATCACGATATATGCCTCGGCATCTTTCTGATCCACGCCAAAAGGGACCGTACCTATAGACCTGATAATTTCTCCGGACCGAACGCTTTTTGAAATTGTTCTTACTTTTTGCTCACCAATCCCTTTATGCAAATTCTCAGCAGAGACAGTCATAAATGGCTGATTTTCAAATTCAGGCAAAATAGCATAGGTCAACCGTTCGAAATCTTTTGTATATACTTCTACCGCATAAAAATTAAATGACCGCTGAACCACCTGGATATAATTGGAAAGGGGTTTTATATTTTTTGGTTTGAGATACGCCTTTGTCTTTATCTGGTAGGCAACCCTTTCCAGATAGAACAGGTTGTTCTTTTCAACATGCTTATACATATACCGCCCGACAGTCAGTGAATGCTCCAGAGCCTGTTCAACCGGAACATTAAACCAGAATTCAATGCTTGCAGTAATAAAGTTGATGGAGAAAAAAAACAATACAATGGTCGGCAGCAAAGACAATGATATGAAGGCAATAACAAGCCTCGTGCGCAGTTTTGCACCTACGACTTTTCGTCGTCTGTCATAGAAAAGTTTTACAAGATTTCTGAAAACAAGAAAAATTAACAGGATGAGAAGGAGTAAATTGATGTTGATCAGAATGAACATCAATATGGTATTTGATACCGGGAAATCTGCACCAAAATGAACAATCCGGGTCTCTACAAATGTCAGCAGGGAAACAACAGCAATAATGACAATAATGATAATGCCCTCACGCTTTCGTCTTCTGCGTTCATCACCCGTAAGAGGCGGTTTATTTTTCTTAAATCGTTTAAGGGTCATCGTCTATAATGTGGCCCCCGCTCCTTAGTATGTGAAATCAACTGTATACCAATCTGTCTCAAAGTCCCAGAGAGAAACGAAGAAAAGAACATAATGCAAATAAAGGGGGAGTGTCATCTTGCTAAGCTCAGCCTTTGCACGTATCTGGTACTGTTTACCTTTGTCCAGACTGCTGAGCTGAATAACATTCAGGTTTTCAACCCTGCTCATCAGCTCCGTTGCAGCTTCAAATGACTGTGTCACAACTGTCTTGTTATTTTCCCATGACCGTATGACGCTATATTCATTCTTCAGATTATCATATTTAATTGTATGTGTAACATTAACATTGGCAATCTTCTTATCCATCCAGAAAGCCCGGACCCGGTGAAGAGTGATATAAAATGAAAATGTTGTTGGCACACCACTTTGAACTACTTTTTTCATGTCTTCCCTGAAAGCACCTTCAACATCAAGAAAAAGCTGAAGATGTTCTTCAGTATTTGAAATAACCAGATTTTTCAGAATTGCATCCTGTGCAAACAACAGATTATTCGACAGAAAAATAAAAATGAAAACAATCAGGGCTGTTTTCTTAAGTACAGGAATTGTCATATCAGAATGTTTTAAAATCTTTAATAATATTGATTTGTATTTTAACACGTCTGCCGGTGCCTGTTACCTGTTTTCAAGGTATCAGGTTTCCAAACTCAGGAAACAAATTCTTCAAAGTTATGAATAGGGCCGGTTTCCCAGCATTCTTTTTGGGCAAAGAATTCCTCCAGAAAGGCATAGTTGAAAGCGTGTCCGGTTTTCTTTGTTACAATGTGGCCTAAAATCGGCATACCGAGGAGTGAAAAATCACCAATGCAATCAAGGGTTTTATGCCTTACAAACTCATCCTGAAAGCGCAGCCCTTCTTCATTAATAACTTTATCCTTATCAATAACGATTCCGCTTCCCATAGAGGCTCCGCGGGCAAGGCCGTAGCGCTTATAATATTCATAATCATGCATGAAACCAAACGTCCTTGCTCCGCTTATTTCCCGGGTAAAAATCTCTTCATCCATAGTATAAATAAATGTCTGTTGTCGAATGAGCGGATGGTCAAAATCGATTGAGCATGTGAGTTTAAATTCAGATGAAGGATAAACGCAAACCGATTTTCCGTTTTCTTCCAGTTTTATCGGTTCCTTAATGATGAAAAAATACCTGGGGATATCATCTTCAGTTATACCGGCTTCATTTATCAACCGGGTATAATGGTAAGCGCTTCCATCCATTATCGGCATTTCATAAGAATCCAGTTCAACAATGGCATTATCTATTGAAAGACCGGCAAAACTGGCCATAAGATGCTCAATGGTTGAAACAATTACGCCATTACACCCGATAACTGTGGCAAGGCTTGTATCTACAACCATTTTAAACAATGCCGGGACGCTGGGATTGTCCGGGAGGTCCGTGCGGACAAATTTAATTCCGTGATTTGGCGGGGCAGGTTTAATCGTCAGGGTCACTTTTTTTCCTGAATGAACGCCCACCCCGGAACAAACGACAGGTTTTGCAATAGTCCTCTGGTAAAAATGCATATATATATAAAGATTCCTTTATAATGATCTATGTAACAAATTATACTACCAATATTTGTTTTGTATAGTTTTTGCAACAAAAAAACAGTCAATTGATACTGATAAAAGGATTGTTCTGCAGACTGCTATCTGTTATGTAATTTTTTAATTTAACCGGTACAGTGAAGTATTTCAGATATTGCACACTGATGCCCAAACTCGCCATATGCCAGGAGAAACATGTGCTTGCAAAAATATTAAGCAGCGCTGTAATCGGAATCGATGCGTATCTGGTGGAAGTTGAAATAGATATTACCCAGGGACTTCCCACATTTACAACAGTCGGTCTGCCGGAAACATCTGTAAAAGAGAGTAAGGAAAGGGTTAAGGCTGCCATAAAAAATTCAGGGTATACGTTCCCCGATGACAGGATTACAGTGAACCTGGCACCGGCTGATATAAAAAAGGAAGGGACCGGATTTGATCTGCCGATTGCCCTGGGAATACTTTGTGCCACCCGGACCATTTCCCAGGATATTATATCCAGGTACATCATTCTGGGAGAGCTTTCCTTAGACGGCCGCATTAAACCGGTAAAAGGGTCTCTCCCCATGGCCCTGGCAGCAAAAGAGGCCGGTTTTTCAGGTATCATGGTTCCATATAAAAACAGACTTGAAGCGGCTGTGGTAAAAGATATTTCTGTTTTACCGGTAAAAACACTTTCCCAGGCAGTTGATTTTCTCCGGGGATTTACCCGGATAAATCCTGAAACGGTTGATATCTCATCTATTTTTAACAGACATACAGAAAGCAGAGCCGATTTTTCTGAGGTCATGGGCCAGGAACATGTGAAACGGGCGATGGAAGTTGCTGCTGCCGGTGCGCATAATCTGGTTATGAGTGGTCCTCCAGGTTCCGGTAAAACCATGCTGGCAAAAAGGATTTATTCCATCCTTCCACCCATCACATTTGAAGAAGCCATTGAAACCACAAAAATTTTTTCAGTTGTCGGTATGCTCGGAAACGGCCAGGCCCTTGTCACCCACCGCCCTTTCAGGGCTCCCCATCATACCATATCCGATGCCGGCCTGATCGGGGGCGGCCACATTCCAAGACCGGGTGAAGTCAGTCTTGCCCATAACGGTGTCCTTTTCCTTGATGAACTTACGGAATTTAAAAAGCACGTGCTTGAAGTACTCCGACAACCACTGGAAGACCAGACGGTTACCATTTCCAGAGCATCTTCCACCCTCACCTACCCTTCCAATTTTATGTTAATCGCCGCAATGAATCCATGCCCCTGCGGATATCTGTCCGACCCGCGGCATAACTGCATCTGCACATACCACCAGATACACCGATATATGTCAAAAATATCCGGCCCCCTGCTCGACAGGATTGACATCCATGTGGAAGTACCGGCGGTTCCTTACAGGGAAATGATGCAGGAAGCACAGGCAGAACCGTCTAAAGCAATCCGGAAACGGGTAGCTGCCGCCAGAAGCATCCAGACCAAACGGTTTGAAAAGTCAACGATATACAGCAATTCCCAAATGAGCAGCCGTCATATTAAAAAATTCTGTAAAATTGACGGCGAATCCATCTCTTTTTTAGAAACTGCAATTGAAAAACTCGGACTTTCTGCACGGGCCTATAACCGTGTATTGAAAATATCACGGACCATAGCCGACCTGGCAGGTGAGCCGGATATCCGGATGGATCATGTGTCTGAGGCGATCCAGTATCGGAGTCTGGACAGGAAAAACCGGCTAGCCTGAAAATTGGATATATATGCAAGCCAAATTGAATTTATGGAAAGTTGCCCGTAAAAATATTAAAGTTGAATAATATGGGGGAAACACACATATTCCCCCCATGGTTTTCTCATGTTGAAATCTTGATGATTATTTAATATAAATTAGAAAAATAATTAAAAATGCGGGAGGGGAAAAATGGCTTATACGATTAGTGACTGGGATATTGAAACAGAAGTTTTGGTACTGGGATCGGGTGCGGCCGGTCTTTCTGCTGCAATTATGGCCCATGACTGCGGCGCCAAAGTACTGGTGGTAGAAAAATCGGATGCCTTTGGCGGAACAACCGCCTGCTCCGGCGGCGGAGCGTGGATACCGAACAGCCACCTTAATATTGAAAGCGGTATTGAAGATTCCAAAGACAAGGCGTTTAATTACGCAAAACTTCTGACAAAGGGAAGGGCGTCGGATGAGCTTATCAGGACATATATAGAAACAGCTCCGGAGATGCTTAAGTATATGATGGATAAGACCCCCCTGCAGGT
This sequence comes from Desulfobacteraceae bacterium, assembly GCA_030618465.1. GTDB lineage: Bacteria > Desulfobacterota > Desulfobacteria > Desulfobacterales > SURF-7 > JAUXDD01. The sequence goes on along the minus strand of JAUXDD010000133.1, from coordinate 2,934 downwards.
CGAGAGAAGCAGCATGCCGGATTATCATCCTGAACAGCCCGGCGGGCATAATGCGAAAAATTCACGTACCGTTATTCCTCTCCTGTTCTGCAGGCAGGATCTCGGAGACTCCGAACCGCTCCTTCGAAAAAATCCCACAATGGGAATACCCATGACTAACTCTGAAATGAATGAATGGAACGCAATGGGCACACCGCAAAAAATCGACTTTGAACTCATTGCCGGCAGGATGGAAAAAGGGATGGTCGGTTTTGGTGAAGCGCTTATCGGTTTTTTATACGAAGCGTGCATGGATCGGGGTATGGAAATGATAACTAAAACCCGGGGCGTATCTCTGGTGATGGATAATAATAAAGTTATCGGCCTGAAATCGGTAAGGGAGGGTAAAGATTTCTTTATAAAGGCCGGGAAAGGAATAATCCTTGCCACAGGTGGATTTGAATGGGATGAAGATCTGAAAGCCGCTTTTTTACCCGGTCCGGTCACGCACCCCAATTCCGTACCGTTCAATGAGGGAGACGGCCTGAAAATGGCCATGGCCATTGGCGCGGCCCTGGGAAACATGTCCGAGCACTGGGGATGGTCTTCCACAAGAATTCCAGGGGAAACGGCAATGGGCAGGACAATGAACAGGGGGCTCCTGTCAGAGCGCACCCTGCCCCATTCGATTATAGTTAACAAACAGGGGAAACGGTTCTGCAATGAAGCTGCAAGTTATAATGATATGGCAAAGCGGCTGTGGGATTTTAATGAAAACACTACCGAATTTCCAAACCTTCCTTCATGGCTTGTGTTTGACCAGGTGTACAAGGACAGTTATGCCCTGATGACGGTTATGCCCGGGGATGACGCCCCTGAATGGGTTCAAAGGGGAGATACACCTGTGGAACTGGCTGGGAAGATAGGCGTAGACCCAGCGGGCCTGGTGGAAACACTCAGGCGGTTTAACGAATATGCGGCAAAGGGTGAAGATCCTGACTTCCAGCGTAGTGTAAGCGTGTATGATTACCTGTGGGGAGACGCTGATAATAAACCGAGCCCCTGCCTGGGGACTGTGGAAAAACCTCCTTTTTACGCCGTCCCTGTATACTGCGGCACCCTGGGAACCAAAGGGGGGCCAAAAACGGATGTACACGCGAGGGTACTTAATGTTAACGGAGAGGTTATTGACGGGCTTTACGCGGCCGGCAATACCATGGCAAGCGTCTGCGGCCCTGCATACTGGGGCGGCGGCGCCACAATCGGCCCGGCTATGGTTTTCGGATATATCAGTGGCCGGCATGCAGCCCGGGCCAAATCCAAATAGGACAGACACTTTAAAATTGTCCGGGCCCTTTTATAATTTAAATTACTGTAAGCTGTTTAAAAAACCTGGAGGCACATTATGATTCCCATTATTGATTTTCAAAAGCGGTGCTTGAACGGACCGGTCATGAAACCCGATGAGTTCGATTTGGCCTTGTCCATGAAGATGCGCGAACTCGTCGACAAATACAATATTCAATATGATCCTGAACAGCTAATCATTGACGATGATACAGCCGATGCCGTTTTCGAGGCAGGAGTTGAACTGCTTGCGGATATAGGCATATTAAATCAGGATATCAACCGGGTAGTCCGGTTTGACAAAAAGGAAATCCAGGCGGTTGCCGGACAATATTTCGAAAATTCACCAACAGCGGAGTTTGGTACGGGTAAAGACAAAATGACGATCCGGTATCGCAGAGGAGACGATACGAATCCACCCACAAATTATGCCGGTGCGCCCGGCGTCACAACCGAAGAAGAGTTTATCCCCTATGTCATGTCAATCGTACAGGAGGAGGGGGTGGCAGGACTGGGCATTGCCCCCGGACTCAGCAAACTTGGAGACATGGAACCCAAGGCCGGTACCCTTAGCGAAATTCATGTGGGTATGTGGGAACAGGAACAGCTCAAGGAAGCACTGCGCCGGGTTGACAGACCCGGACTTAATTTAGGACTTCTGGCAACCGTAAGCACACCATCCGCTATTTTTGAATGCATCCGCCCCGGTATACGAGAACCGAACAACACCCAGATCGGCATCCATGTTCTGCCTGAACAGAAAATCACCTGGGATCGTTTTTTAATGGCCCATTTCTGCCAGGATCGTGGTGTAAATCCATGGCAAAGCGCCATGTCCATGATCGGAGCGCTTTGTCGTGATGCCAGAGAATCGGCTGTAACGCTGGTTGCAAATGGGCTGGCTCAGTTGAGCTACGGCCATGGGCCGACCTTGAGCTTTTTTTCAAACCATATGGACGGCCGCTATGGTTGGCCGGAACCCAATTGGGCCGTTGGTGCGGCAATGCGCGCCAGCGAACGGAATATTCACGTGGCAACCGGCAGTGCTATCTCCGGCACAAAGTGGCGACATGAAGTCGGTATGTATCAAATGGCGGCCCAGGCTGTCACATACACGGCGTGTGGTTTTTCATTCAGCTGGATTGCCGGCCACACCGGACTGGAAGCCCGCCTGGTTGGAGAAATCATGCAGGTGACAGCAGGTATGGATAGAGCGAAAGCTAACGCCCTGGCACTCAAGATCACAGCCAAATATTTAGACCTTTTCAAAAATTACGATCATAAGGAAACACATGAACCATTCGGCCAGTGCTATGATATAAAGACCGTAAAACCCAGGGCTGAATATGAATCCACTGTTATGAAAGTGAAAGAAGACCTGGCAAAAATGGGCATACCATTTCAGTAAAAAGCCCACCATGAAAAATAGACACAAAACAGGAACACACGAATTATTTCAGGCGACCATGATTTATTTAATCAATTTGCCTTTATTATTAGCGCAGAAGCCTTCTTTCTAATAGCTGTTGAAGGTCACGACGACCATCAAGCACACAATGAACAAAAACCATTTTCCTGTCAATTTCGTAAATTATTCGATAAGGCTTG
>JAUXDD010000150.1 GCA_030618465.1 Desulfobacteraceae bacterium | reverse complement strand
ATTCAAGGTAACCCGGTCCGAGCTCATTATATACTTCACGGGCTGCGCCAATAATCTTGTACGTTAAATCTTCATAAAGCAGGTCACTCATTCATTATATATCTGTGCTTTTCTGTGTTTTTCCGTGGTTAAAATCATCCCTTCGCAAAAGCGACTATCTGCGTTAAAATCTGTTCGTCGCTGAATCTGCCCATACTGATTGCCTGTCTGGGGCATTTGGCTGAACAGATACCACATCCCTTACAGGACGCTGTAATGGTTTGCGCCCGTTCCCCTGATGCAGTCTCAACCACTTTTATGGAACCGTACGGGCACAGGTATTCACATATGCCGCAGCCAAAGCATTTTTCTTCATCCACCGAACTGACAATTGGTTCCGCCCTTACATACCCCCGTGACAGGGGAATGGCTGCCCGCGCTGCTGCTGCATGTGCCTGCGAGATGGACTCTTCTATGGTCTTGGGCGAATGGGCCAGACCGCAGACATAAATACCGTCGGTTGAAAAATCTACCGGCCGGAGTTTCACATGGGCTTCCTGAAAAAAACCTTCCGAATTCAGGGGTACTTTCATCAGTCTGGATATTACTTCGTTTTCACCCGGAATAATTGCGGCGCTTAAAGCGAGCAGGGTCGGTTTGATCAGGATGTGTTCACCAAGAAGCGGGTCAAACACTTTTACCTGAAGTTCGCTGTTTTCTTCCCCGATATTTTCACTGACCACCGGCAAATTGTCATCATCGTACCGGATAAAAATAACGCCTTCTTTTCTGGCCTGTGTATAGTACTCTTCGGTAAAACCATATGTTCGAATGTCCTTATACAGAACATACACATTGGCTTTTGGATTTACTTCCTTGATTTTCAGGGCGTTTTTCATGGCTACACCGCAGCAGATCCGGCTGCAGTAGGGGCGTTCTTCTGTGCGTGAACCCACACACTGAATCATCACCACATCATTTAATGCGCCCGGTTCAAGGGTGCCGGCAGCGATTCTTTCACCCAGTTTTTTCTGGGTCATGACCGCATCATGTTTTCCATGTAAATATTCTTCCGGCTGGTATTCCTTTGCACCGGTGGCAACAATAATAACACCGTGGGAGATATGCATGTTCTGACCCCCAGCGGTGATATCGGTTTCAAAGTTGCCTATATATCCGGATATAGCGTCAACCTGTGCACTGGTATAGACAGTTACCAGCGGATGATTCAGGAGTTTTTCTTTTATTTCTTCCAGGAGTTTCTGGGGATTGTTTTTGTTAAGTGTATAATGCAGGGTTTTAAGGTTCCCTCCAAGTTCATTTTCTTTTTCAACCAGCCAGCATTCAAAGCCCTGTTCCGCCAGAGACAGCGCGGATGTCATGCCGGAAAGTCCGCCACCAACAACCAGTGCTTTTGAATTAACCTGGATCAGCTCTTCTTTCATTGGACTGAGCAACCGGGCTTTGGCAACGCCCATTCGTATCAGGTCTTCTGATTTTTCAGTGGCTTTTTCAGGTTCCTGGGCATGGACCCATGTACAATGGTCCCTGATGTTGGCCATTTCAAACAGGCTTCTGTTTAAGCCGGCCTCCCTTATTGTGTCCTGAAAAAGCGGTTCAAGAGTACGCGGGGTACAGGCCGCAAGAACAACACGGTTTAAACCATTATCAATAATGGTCTGCTTGATTTTTTCCTGACTGTCCTTGGAGCAGGCATACAGGCTTTCTTCCACATATACGACATCATCCAGTTTTTCAGAATATTCCTTTAACCGGGTCACATCCGCGACACCGGCGATATTGATACCACAATGGCAGACAAACACACCGATTTTGGGTTTTTCTTCAGAAATATCTTTTTCAGGTTCCAGTTCTTTTGTCTCAACCAGTGTTCCGCGGGAATCAGACAACAGACCGGAAACCAGAGAAACAGAACCGGTTGCCTGCATGACACTCTCTGGAATGTCCTTTGGCGCCTGGAATGCACCGGCCACAAAGATGCCTTCTCTTGAGGTTGATGTGGGCGAAAATTCATGGGTGCTGCAGAATCCGGACGGGTTGAGCTGAATGCCCATGATTTTGGAAAGTGCGTTTGATGTTTTCGATGGTTCCATACCCACAGACAATACTACCATGTCAACCTCTTCAGTTACATGGCTGCCGTCTTCGGTTACATAATTCAGTACCAGGTTTTCTGTCTCAAGGGATCTTTCGATTTCAGGTATACGGGTTTTTACAAACCGGATACCGTAGTCGTTTTTCGCCCGCAGGTAGAAACTTTCAAAGCCTTTGCCCATGGTACGGATATCCATATAAAATATGGTAATATCCAGTTCCGGTTCATGCTCCTTGGCGATGATGGCCTCTTTAATCGCATAGGTACAGCACACGGAAGAGCAATAGGAATTTGTAGCCTTGTCCCTGCTGCCGACACACTGAAAAAAAGCAATGCTTTTTGGATGGGCACCGTCAGTAGGCCGGGTAATTTCGCCTTTAAACGGCCCGGAAGCAGAAAGAATACGTTCAAATTCTATACTGGTGACAACATTTCCATATTCGCCATAGCCGTAATTTTTCTTTCTTTTTGCATCAAATTCATCAAAACCGGGGGTCAGGATAACCGATCCCACCTCCAGTTCAATCAGTTCTTCCGGCTGATTCAGATTGATGGCATTCAGTTCTTTACACGCCTGCTCACACTGCCGGCATTCATTTTTAATGACAAACAGGCAGGTGTTCGGATCAATTACAAATGATGCCGGTACTGCCTGGGGGTAGGGAATATACAGCGATTTCAGATTTGCCAGGTTTTCATTATAATAATCCGGCATATCCACGGGGCAATACTCCACGCAGCTGCCGCAGGCATTACACAAATCTTCATCCACGTACTTGGGACGTTTGAGTACAGTTGCGCGAAAATGCCCGGCCTCACCATCAATGGATTTGACCTCGGCATTGGATATAATTTTTATGTTAGGGTGTCGGCCAGACTCAACGAGTTTGGGAGACAAAATTCACATGGCGCAGTCAAGCGTCGGGAATGTCTTGTCCAGTTGCGCCATTGTCCCGCCTATGGCAGGCAAATTTTCCACCAGGTAGACAAGGTATCCCAGGTCCGCGAGATCAAGCGATGCCTGTATACCCGCGATACCGCCGCCGACGACCATTACTGCTCCAGAACTTTTACTGTTTGAACTCATAACCTTTTACCTTAGAATTTTCCTGAGACCTTGCTTAGCAGGTCTTTGGGATTAACATCCGTATTTTCTTTCTTTTTTTCTACAACGGACATCACCATGTGGTGACGCACCAGTTGGGAGAATCTATCAATATCTTCAATATTTTTTAAAAAAGCAGGGCTTACATATCCTTCTTTTACAGCCATTTCCCGCAGCACACCCATTACCTTGACAAACTTGACGTCCTGGGGGCAATGGAAAGAACATGTATAACATGTACTGCAAAGCCATATCATATCAGAGGAAAGAACTTTTTCTTTCATTCCCAGAAGGATCATCCGAATAATTTTCCGGGGATCATAATCCGGGTCTACCTCTGAGGCAGGGCATCCGCCGGTGCAGGCACCGCAGGCAAAGCATGCCGTTACGGCATCCCCTCCCGGGTGTCGGGACACCTCATATTTAAAGTCAGGATCAAGTTTATTTATTTCTATTGTTCCCACTTGTTTTCCTCCGTATCATCATATTGATGATGGCTAAGTAAAAATCTTCAAATACTATAATGCAGTAGGCGGAGACTTTTTACAGCGCCATCAATATTCATCCGGCATCTGACTTAACTGTGCCAGTGTGAAAACCGGTCCGTCCTTGCAAACATATTCGCTTCCAATATTGCACCTTCCGCACATCCCGATACCGCATTTCATTCTCATTTCCAGGGAGAGAATAATACGTTCAGGTGGAAATCCCAGTTCCTGGAGAACTGGTATCGTGAATTTTATCATGATGGGCGGACCGCAGACGATTACATAAGTGTCTTCCGCGGAAGGCGCGACTTCTTTTGTGATGGCCGGAACAAAACCGACCTTTCCCTTCCAGTCATCGTCGCCGGCATCAACCGTAACGTGCAGGTCTATGTCATCACGTTTTTCCCATTCCCTGAGTTCATCTTTATACAGAAGGAGTCCGGGGCTTCTCGCGCCGTAGATGACGGTGATATTTTTATATTTTGACCGGTTGTCATCATGGATCATATATTTTGTCAAAGACCGCAGGGTGGTAAATGCAAAACCGCCGCTGACAATGACAACATTTTTATTCTCAAACGCTTCTACAGGGTAGTGGTTCCCCAGGGGGCCCCTGACACCTATGATTGCACCTTCTTCAAGATTATGAATCGCTTCCGTAAAGAGGCCTGTCCGGTTAATACTGAATTTTAACATCCCTTTTTCTGTTGGAGAAGAGGCGATTCCAAAAGGGGCTTCACCTTTCCCGGGGATGGACAGCTCTGCAAAAGGTCCGGGAACAAACTGGAAATTTTCTTCATCTTTCTTATTCAGGAAAGACAGCTCAAAAGACTTGATGTTCCTGTCCTCTGTTTCCATGATCACTTTGTCAATTCTTGCCTGCAATGGTAAATATGGATTATTCATTAACTTTAGCTCACTTCTATCTGCTTCAGTATTTCTCTGATATCTAAATTGACGGGACAGTATTTAACGCACCTTCCGCATCCGGTGCATGCAACCATTTCGTTGTTATCCACAAAATACTTGAATTTGTGCATGACACGTTGCCGCATTCTTTCCTTGCCGGTTTTACGGGGATTCCCGCCGGATGCATGCAGGGTAAAAAACGGATACATGCATGAATCCCAGATGCGCAGCCTTTCGCCTGTTGTGCCGGTCGTTTCATCAACAATATCAAAGCAGTGACAGGTCGGGCATAAATATGTGCAGGTACCGCATCCAATACATTTTTCATGAATAATGTCCCAGACATTACTGTCAAAGCCGTCATCCAGTTTTTTCTTCACTTTGTCCGGATTAACCTGGGCATGAACGGCTTTTGTCGCTTTGTCCACAATAGCATCTCTTGTCTCGGCCTGCTGCTGGCCGGCTTCCGTAAAGGCCGTATTTTCGTTAACAAAAGATTCCCCTTTTTCCGTTACCACCCGGACCAGATACGAACCATCCAGATCAACAAGAAGCAGGTCGGCACCGTCTGTGGAAAACGGTCCGGCACCTGTGTCCGAACAGAAGCATGTGGTTGACGGTTCGTTACAGCCAACGGCAATAACAATCGTATTGTCCCTCTTATCAATATAATAGGGGTCAGGGTAATCTTTGCCTTTAAAAACGCAATCAAAAACAGTAAGACTTTTGGCATCGCAGGGTCGGATTCCAAATACGATTCTTTTCCTGTCAGAAAACGGCGGTTCCTTCATTTCTCCAGGCTTTGAAAGATCATAAGAAAACAGTCTCTCCCGCTGCGGGAAAAATGTCTCTTTGATGCTCGCTTTTGTATTCATGGAGCTTATGGTGATTTCATCGCCGGGTTGAATCTCTTTTATAACTAAAGAACCTTCTACCTCAACCGGGGCAAACACCTGACAGTCATCTGCCCGGCCAGTCAGGAGATTCATCAACGCATCTTTTTTTATAATCATTTCTTTCATCTTTTCTCAGCTCTTGATGAAGTCATCATAATCATCGGTATTGTATGTATTCAAGGGAGGGGCTGCCTCCGGGTCTATACCTGCTTCATGGGAGAACAGTTCTCTTACATCTTTTTCAATCTTTTTGTTAAAGAATCTGAGGTCAACATCCATGGGGCAGGCACGTACACATGCACCGCAGTCAACGCAGCGGCCGGCAATATGAAACGACCGCATCAGGTGAAATACCTGTGTGTCTGACAGTGCAATGGATTTGCCGAACCACTGAGGCTGCGAACTGTCCACACTGCATTCCTCACAGAAACAGAATGGACAGGCATTCCGGCAGGCATAACACCGGATGCATTTTTCACCCTGTTTGACAAAATGGTCCCATCGTTCATCGGAAGATTTCTCTTCAAAAGCTTTTACCCCTGCAAATTCATCAACATCATCCTGCTCTTCAACCGGCTCTCCGATAAGGACATCATGAATGACCGGATTGCGGTGTTTGCAGGACATGCAGTTATCATAAAGGATATCGCTGATCTTCAGGGTTTCTTCAAAACCGTTCCCTTTGATGACAAGGGAGTCATGATTTTCTTTAACTTCAAGCGGTTCTTTTTCCTGAAGACTCTTTTCAATTTTTTTCTGGTCGACCATCCCCCCGCATGGAATACCGATAATCACCAGATTTTCCCTGTCTATCTGGTTTTCCTGCATGAGACCCACAATGGCGCGGCTGTCACACCCTTTTGCAACAATGCCGATTTTGCCCTTGTTTTTTGTCAAATAAACAGCCAGATTGTTTTCACACCGGCTGTTCCAGACCAGCCTGTCAATATCGTCGATGTTTCTGATGAAACACGGTGTTGCCTTTAAAGGAAGACTTCCGTTTTCAAAACCGATAACCAGATCGACCTTATCCTCTTCAAACAGCTTTTTGACAGCTTCCCTGATTTCCTTTGATAGGTTTTCCATCTATTATACTCTCTTCTGGTATACTCTCTTCTAGTGTACTCTCTTCTTGACCATTCTGTTGGCCGGGCCAAGTTTTTTCACATCTTCGGTTATTTCTGTTATTACCTCGGCAAATCGACCGGCTTCTGCCGCTGATACCCAGGAAAACTGAACGCGTTCCTTTTCGATTCCCACATGTTCAAGGAGCCCGGCAAGTATCGAAAACTTTCTTCTTGCAGCATAATTGCCGCTTAAATAATGGCAGTCTCCCGGATGGCATCCGGAAACAAGAATACCATCCGCACCGTTCTGAAGCGCGCGCAATATAAAAAGCGGGTTTACTCGTCCGGAGCAGGGGACTCTTATTGTCCGCGTGCTTGCCGGATACTGTATCCTGCTCACACCTGCCAGATCGGCCCCGGCATAACTGCACCAGTTACACAGAAATGTAATTATTTTTGGCTCCCAGGAGGTCTCCTTTGCTGCGTCCATCTTTTCTCCCTGATCCGGATTTTAGGTACAGATCATTTTTTACTTTTAGACAGGATAACAGGATAAACTGGATTTTATTCCAAATTCTTAACCATTATCCAGGTTTTTAACTTTTCTTTTTACTTCTACCTTATTCTCACCAAAATTTAACAGCAACCCTAAAGGTTTGTTTGTTGCTACAAGATAATTTACCAGTTGAACTTCATGAGCTTTAATAAGATGGCTTACTGATTTTAATTCCAAAACAATCTCATCTTCTACAATAATATCTGCTATAAATTCTCCTACAACATCTCCATCATAACAAACAGTAATTGCCTTTTGTGCTTCTACACTTAGCCCTGCTTTACGTAGTTCAATTAATAAACATTTTTCATATACCGTCTCATAAAAACCGTATCCCATTTTATTGTAGACAGTATAAGCACAACCAATAATTTTTTCGGTAATTTCTTTATTCAGCATGCCTGATGTATTCCCCATGCCGCTATTATTAACCCGGCAATTAAATATGTCATTCCGGCCGAAGTGAAACGGAGAGCCGGAATCCAGTGAAGCTTCAATGCCTGTGGATTCCCGCCTTCGCTGGAATGACGGAGCGATAGTGAAAAATTTGTTTATTTAATTGCCGATTTAATATTTTAATCTTGTTTATCCTGTTATCCTGTCAAAAAAAGTTTTACAACGCATCAATTATCCAAGTTTTTAACTTTTCTTTTTACTTCTACCTTATTCTCACCAAAATTTAACAGCAACC
>JAUXDD010000028.1 GCA_030618465.1 Desulfobacteraceae bacterium | reverse complement strand
GGGGCTGCCCTTTCCATGATTACCTATTTTATTCTCATAAAAGGATCCAAGGGGGCATCCTTTTTAACGCCTGAGGCGGTATTATGGATTAAAACCCATACGCTGACAATTCTATCCGGTAGTTTCGTTGTTTTTGGGATGATATTTCAGCTGCTTACCATGTTTACCCGTCTCAATATTCTCAAGCCCATTGTATTGATAGGGACATTTGCACTTGCCATGGCATTTGCAGCCAATGACCTGGTAAACTTTATCGGCGTTCCCCTGGCAGGGATAAGTGCATACAAAGAGGCATTTGCTTTTAGCGATCCCATGAATGTGACCATGGAAGCCCTTCAGAAACCTGTACAATCCAATACATTCCTGTTGATTGTCGCCGGAATAATAATGATGATAACGTTATGGGTTTCCAGGAAGGCGCGCACGGTTACGAAAACCCAGGTAAACCTGGGAAGGCAGGAAGAGGGGATTGAGCGGTTTGAGTCATCGGTTCTTTCCCGGGTGATTGTCCGAATGGCTTACAGCCAGTTTGAAATCATAAGAAAAATCACTCCTGTTTCTTTGCGGAGGATAATTGCCAATCGCCTGGACCCGGCCAACGGCAGTCCGGTCGTTGCATATGACGGGAGTGTGCCGCCGTTTGATCTGCTTCGTGCTTCCGTAAATCTGATGGTTGCGGCGGCTGTTGTATCTTTTGCAACATCCCTGAAACTTCCCCTTTCCACAACATATGTAACATTCATGGTGGCAATGGGAACCTCCCTTGCCGATCAGGCATGGGGAAGAGAAAGTGCCGTATACCGGGTAACAGGCGTGCTGACCATTGTCGGTGGATGGTTTTTTACCGCACTTATGGCATTTTCCACGGCACTTGTTTTTGCCTGCGCCATATATTTTTTCAAGGTATATGCCATCATTGCCCTCCTGGCACTTGTGATTTTCCTGATTCTTCGCAGTTATCATCTGCATTATAAAAGAGAAAAAGAGGGTGAAAAAATTGAAACTTTTATCCTTGAAGATGTTACAGATGCAGATGATGCCATAAAAACCACATTTGAGCATACCGGTTATTTTTTAAAAGAGATCAGCAATACACTTGATGTTTGTTTTGAATCGACATTTGCTGAAGACAGACCGCGGCTGAAAAACACAAAAACAGAGACAAAAAAAATTCAGGTCTGGGCAAATGTGATTATTGCCAACGTATTCACGGCTCTTTCCTATATCCACAAAGAAAATACGGACGATACGCAGAAATATTCTCGAACAATTCGCACACTTCAGGATATCACTGAAAGCCACAGGGACATCATCAATCGTGCCTATTTTCATATACAAAACAATCATACGGGATTTCTTGATACTCAGAAGGAAGAACTGAGAAAGATAAAGATATATACAAACAGGCTTTTGAGTAATGCCGCGATCATGCTGCTGCGAAGGAAGAAAGTGGATTATGATTATATAACAAATCAATGCCGTAAACTGGATCAGCTTGTGGCGCAGTTTGATAAAAACCAGATCCGGCGGATTCAGGATGAGGAATCAAAGATTCGGTTAAGTATTTTGTTTTACGGATTTACAGATAACTGTCTTAAAATTTCCGAACAAACCCGGAGTTTGCTGGAAATATTCAAGGAATCGTTCAAGCAGCAATAGTAGTGTCACGAAGAGAAATCAAAGGCGGATTGAAAAAAACTTATTGAATCGTTTGAAGGAGATAATGCCAATGGGCTTTCCATTTTTTTCAATGTTTCAAACATCACCTTTTGACGGGCTTCAGAAACATGCGGAAACAGTAAAAGAGTGTGCATGGGCATTCCAGCAGGCAATCGAGTGCTATACATCTGATAAGTGCAATACAATTGAAGAATACAGAAAGGAAGTCAACAAACTGGAAAGTGAAGCCGATACCATAAAGCGGCGGATTCGAAATAAAATGCCAAGGGGCGCCAGGATACCCATGTCACGGTTTCAGCTTTTCATGTATTTAAAAGAACAGGACAATGTGCTTGACTCTGTGGAAGAGGCTCTTGACTGGCTTTCCTGCCGTACAGAACCGGGGATTCCAATAGAACTCAAAAAAGACTTTCTGCTTCTTGTGGATGCCGTGGTTGACCCTATTGAAGACTTGAGCCGAATGGTGGGTGAAGCAAAAAAATATTTTGATAATTATTCGGACAAACAGAGAGAAATTGTAAAAGAGATCATCAACAACCTTCGTCAGAGAGAACACGAGGCTGACAGGATGGAAGATAAAATGAAGCAAAAAATTTTTTCCATAGGTGCTGATCCTGTGACCATATTTCATGTGGTCAAGCTTATTGAGATCATCGGTTCAATTGCCGATCATGCGGAAAATGCCGGTGATATGATGCGTGCGATGATTGCAAAAAAAAGAGGATTCTGGGGGGATAAGCGTTAGAGCCTGAAGCTGAGTGATAAATAGAACAACAGATATTTACTCCAATCCTGATTTGTTTCTACTGCCCCAACCGGTTATGCTATGAAAGACAAAATTCAATCCCGGGAGCGTGATCTTTTTCACGGCGATATTACTGATCAGGATATCAGGGCCGCCAAAGAGATCGTTGCCTTGATTATAAATGCGATGAAGAGCTATGGGCTATACCCGAAAAATCATTCCATCCCGCAGAATTCTGTAGCCAGGTTTAAAACTGCGCTTGATAAATTTTTAGAAAACCACGAAGAACTCAGATTGGTTGTTAAAATAGATCGGTTTGTCTTTCAGGGGGAAGTGGTTTATCAGGGGCAACCCGTAGAAGAAAATCTTGCCTTTCTGCTTTTTCGTGATGGTGTCCAGTGGTTTGAATTTTTAAAAGGGATTGAACTGGATGAACTCACAGGATTATTCGAGATTATTAAGCAAAACACAGTTGTCCCAAAGGAGGCTGAAGGTGATCTTGTCACAGCTCTCTGGGAAAAAAATTTTCCCCATCTGAAATATGATGCTGCAGATATATTGTGGGAAGATGCGCCCATGATTGATTTTTCCGATTTAAATTATCTGGAAGAGAATCAGGGGGCTGATGGGCAGGCAGGTTTTTTTCAAGATCAGATGGATGGCTCCCCCCCGGAGCATCAGGAGGATAGCTCTCAGGATGAACAACACAGGGTTTCTTCGGAAAGACAGGAGAACGTTGCCGATATTGCCGCGGTTCCTGTGGAAATGGATAGCACCGTATGGGAACTGACCCCCGACGAATTAAAAATCCTCCGTCAAATAGTTTGGGAGAGTGAAAACCCAGAGAATGAGGAAGATGTACTGGATGTTTTATCCATCATTCTTGAAACACAGGAAAACAAGGAAGATTTTGCGGACATCCTTGATTTCCTGAAAGAAGAGTTCCAGAATGTGATAGTCCGGGGGGAATTTGTTTTTGCAACCAAGTTTTTAAAGAATCTTCATAATTTAATCTCCTTTTTTAATACCGAAAAACCATGGGCTTCCAAATTAACTGAAGACCTTTTTGTCGAACTCACCGGCCCGAAGCATATTGAGCTGCTTGCCCCTCACTGGAGGATTCTGGATCATGAGGAGTCTGAACAAACAACAGCGCTCGTGCAATTTCTTAAAAATCTGCATTCTAATATGATTCCGGCACTTATGCCGATAATGGTTGAAACAAAATCTATTCGCATTCAACAGCGGATGGTAAAAATTGTCACGGCACTGGCCAATAAGAATATCCAGCCCCTGGAAAAGTTGCTGGGTCATCCGGAAAAAGCGATGGTTCAGAGGGTAATTTACATCATGGGCCAGGTGAAAAATACGAAATCAAAACAAATCCTGAATAAATTGATTTATCATCCTTCAGGGTGGATACGCAGGGAAGCATTCAAGGCCCTTGCGGCAAAGTACCCTGAAATGCCTCAAAATATGTTTCAGCTAATTGAGGATTCAAACCGGACAGTTCGTCAGCTGGTACTTGACTATTTAGGCAGACGCAGGCGTGAATCATCAGAAATACTTTTGCTTGATTACCTGGAAAATCGGAAATATACAATTAAAGACCGGGAACACATTTTGACATGCTACAGGGTCCTTGGCAAATGCGGTTCAGCCCATTCCGTGCCATTTCTTCAGTCAATGCTATTTAAAAGTCCATGGCTGTCGTTTCTGGGAGTGAGCCGGTCCCTGCATCGTAAAGGTGCGGCCATTGCCCTGTTTGAACTCGGAACAGAGGAAACATCAGAAATATTGAATATAGGTTCGAAAAGCCTGTTCCCAGGCATAAGGCGAGCCTGTCGCCGAACGGGTGAGAAAAACAGATGACAACAACCAGACCCGCTTCATCAGAAAAAGAGATGCATAAGAAATGGATAATCAGGGGCGAGCGATTTATCCAGGCTTTTTACCGACTGGTTCAGACCGTTAAGATTCACCAGGGCAGCAACCCTATACTGATGGACTGTGCAAAAGAATTCAACAATGCTGTTCTCCAATGGTGTGATGAAGATGACAATTTAAAGGTCCAGGTTTCACGGTATCGATTTTATCTGCAGAATGAAAAACTTCTTTACCGCAAGCAATTTGCCGGCGTGATCAATAATGCGCTGGATTTTTTTGAAAGGCTCGGACTTCATGGACTTCGTTTTTACATGTCGATTAACCGTATCCCTCCTGAAAGGGTGCTGGCTTTTGGGAATCTCCTGAACCGGGCGGAGCAGCAGGATACGCCTCTTGAGTGGCTGGTAGAAAAGTTTACAGAAGAAGATTTTCCATGGATTGAGATTATTCATGATATAGGGACACATTTACAGGGGGCTGACCGAAGCCGGAAGGAAACAGGGCGAAAAAATTATTCTTATCTTCTTGCTTCAGTCAAGGAGGTCACAAAGAAGTTGACATCAGGTCAGCGGGCCGGACTTCGTAAGCCCGTTCGCATGATCCAAAACATGATCGACCTCATGATGGTTGATGAACCGTTGTTCCTGGCACTGTCCACAGTGCGTATCTATGATGATTATACATACACCCATTCGGTAAATGTGGCGCTTCTTTCCATGTATCTGGGAAAACAGATCGGGATTTCCCGGAGTTCCCTGGAGAGGCTTGGCATTTGCGGACTTCTGCATGATATGGGCAAGGTGGAGATTCCCAAACAGATACTGAACAAACCCGGCAAATTAACTGCTGAAGAGTTTGAAGTGGTAAAGAAACACTCCATAAACAGCGTTCGTCTGATTGTAAAAATTGAAGCATCTCAGGACCGGAAATCCAAAATGCTTCTTCCGCCGTTTGAGCATCACTTGAAATACGATCTTTCAGGCTATCCCCAGTCAAGAAGGAAGAAGCCACTGAGCCTGTTTGGCAGAATCATAGCCATTGCCGATGTTTATGATGCGCTCACATCTCCCAGAATCTATCGCCTTCATGCTGTCAGTCCTGACCGTGTTCTGGAGTTGATGTTAGAAAAAGCGGAAAAGGATTTCGATCCCATTCTTTTAAAGGTTTTCATAAATATGCTTGGAATTTATCCGATTGGAACGATCCTGCAAATGGATAAAGGCCGCCTGTGTATAGTGATAAAAACTCCCAATGGAATTGATGCAGGTGCGCGACCTCATGCATTAATGCTGGTTCGTGATGAACAGGGGGAGTTTAAAAAAGGAAAGGTCGTTGACCTGTCCGAGAAGGACCCCGATACAGGAAACTATCGGATCAACATAATAAAGAGTCTTCATCCTTCGGTCTGTGGTATCCATCCAGCCCGGTTTCTTATCTAGTGTCTATCCAGAAATGGCTATTTTGTTCAATTTAAAATAAATTCATTCGCTGTTATTAAATTATTCTAATGGAAATGGTGATTAAGGCTATCGGATATTTTTTTTATTCTGATCATTTATCCTTGACATGAATTCATGAGTTGATTATAAAGTCTTCCTTTGGCATTGAAACAACCTGTTTTATTGATAAAAATCAATTTAACCGACATGCTTTGACAGGGGAGGGCGTAGTCAACAATGGCACTTGCAGAGCTCATAGAGCAGAAAAAAAAAGCTATAATTAACAAATGGTATGAACACGTTGTTGCCACCTATCCTTCTGACACCGCCCGTTTCCTGAAAAAAGAAAATGATCAATTTGCAAATCCTGTCGGGACCACAACCATGCACAGCCTTGATGCGGTTTTTGAAGGGCTGTTAAATGGTGCGGATATTGAAACGCTGTCATCTGATCTTGATCCTGTAATAAGGATCAGGGCGGTTCAGGATTTTACCCCTTCCAAAGCGGTTTCCTTTATATTTTTATTAAAAAATGTTGTCAGGGAATGTCTGGCAAAGGAAATCAGCAAGCATAAAAATAAAAAGGAAATTGAAAAAGAATTAGATGTTTTTTATACAAAGGTTGACGGGCTTTGCCTGATCGGCTTTGATATATACATGAAATGCAGGGAACAACTCCTGTCGTTCCAGGCAAATCACATTAAAGACAGAACCTACAGGTTGTTAAAAAAGGCGGATCTGTTGAGCGAAGTTCCAGAGGTTGGAGCAGAAAATATTTCGCCCAACGTTTAATTTTTTTATATTGACGCGGCTTTAGTGAGTCAGCCGGCTTTACTCTGGGTTTTATCAGTTATGCCGAATTCTTATTCGGTAAGTGTTGAAGGAAGACATACCCGGGTTCTTTTTTTGACGGAAAATTAAACTGGTAAAATTCAGGTGTGCAGGCACGGTTTTTGTTGAAGCCGAAAAGTGAGGTAAAGGAAAATGAATGTAAATTACATGCTTTCCTTCATCATAGTCTTGGCACTTTGCCTGCTGAGCTATTTAGGTGGTGAGGCACCAGGTCTGAGATATCTTTTCGGGATTGCCATACCCTATCTGGCAATCGTGATATTTATCTTTGGTTTCATTTCCCGTGTAATGGGATGGGCGCGTTCTGCCGTTCCATTCAGAATCCCAACCACATGCGGGCAGCAGAAATCACTTCCCTGGATAAAACCAAACAGGATTGACAACCCTTTCAGTAAGAGCGCGGTCATCCTGAGGATGATTCTTGAAATTGTCTGCTTTCGTTCCCTGTTCAGAAACACACGGATGGCATTTAAAAACACCAAAACCGGAATGCGAATCGCCTATGACTGGGAAATTTTCCTGTGGGTTGCCGCGCTGGCATTTCACTATACGTTTCTGGTGGTTCTGCTTCGGCATCTGCGGTTCTTTTTTGACCCGGTTCCTTTCTGCATCCAGATTCTTGAGTTTTTTGACGGATTCTTAAAAATTGAGTTTCTGAGCAATGTGATTCAGGTTGGACTTCCCGGAATTTACATCTCCGGCGTTATCCTGCTGGCAGCAGTAACGTTCCTGTTCTTAAGAAGAATATTCAGCCCGAAAGTCAGATATATCTCTTTGCCGGCAGATTTTTTTCCCCTGTTTCTAATTATGGGGATAGCCATTACCGGGATAATGATGCGCTATTTTACTAAAGTGGATATTGTGGGCATCAAAGAGTTTACAATGGGGCTGGTAAGTTTTAGTCCAGCGCTGCCGGAAGGTGTCGGCGGATTGTTTTATGTTCATATTTTTCTTGTAAGCGTGCTTCTGGCATATTTTCCGTCCAGCAAACTGATGCATTTGGGCGGTATTTTCCTGAGCCCCACAAGGAATATGACGGCTGATACCAGGGCCACAAGACATGTGAATCCATGGAATCACCCGGTCAAGGTTCATACCTATGAACAGTATGAGGATGAATTCAGGGAGAAAATGATAGAGGCGGGACTCCCAGTGGAAAAAAAGGAGTAAGTAATGGCTGATGACCTTCCCAAAGCAGATGACCTGTTAAACAAGATAGATCACAATAATTCACCACCCACCAGCTGGATGGATACCCCTGTGAATATAAGAAAGGGGATGTATTGTTATGCCTCCAGTCCAAAAAGTGTTAAATACCTCGGCCTTCCCAATGCGAGGCCGTGGAACCCGCTTGATGATGACTGGAAGCTTCCTGACAACTGGAAAGAAATTGTTTTTGAAGGGCTAAAGGAGCGTCTTGACAAATTCCGTTCGTTTAAAGTGTTTATGGATATTTGTGTAAGATGTGGTGCCTGTGCGGATAAATGTCATTTCTTTATCGGAACGGGTGATCCCAAGAATATGCCGGTTTTACGGGCAGAACTCCTTCGTTCCGTATACCGAAATGACTTCACCAAAGCGGGCAATCTTCTTGGAAAAATTGCAGGTGCCCGTCCCATGACCCTCGATGTCTTAAAAGAATGGTGGTACTATTTCTTTCAATGCACGGAATGCCGCAGGTGTTCGGTTTTCTGCCCTTACGGCATTGATACGGCGGAAATTACCATCATGGCCAGGGAAATCTTAAACCTTCTGGGCTTAAACATTGACTGGATAGCAACCCCTGTTGCCAACTGCTACAGGACTGGAAACCACCTTGGTATCCAGCCCCATGCATTTAAAGACATGCTGGATTTTTTTGTGGAAGATATTGAGGAGATCACCGGCGTAAACTGTGAACCCCAGTATAACAAAAAAGGCGCTGATATTCTTTTTATTACACCATCAGGTGATGTTTTTGCAGATCCCGGTACATATACGGCCATGGGATATTTGTTGTTGTTTCAGTATTTAAAGGAAAAGTACGGGTTTGACGTAACCTGGAGTACGTATGGATCTGAAGGCGGGAATTTTGGGTTTTTCACATCCCATGAAACCATGAAACGCCTGAACTCAAAGATGTATGCAGAGGCCAAACGGCTGGGTGTTAAATGGATTCTCGGGGGAGAGTGCGGGCACATGTGGCGGGTAATTAACCAGTATATGGATACCATGAACGGGCCTGCTGATTTCCTTGAGGAGCCGGTTTCGCCAATCACCGGCACCAGGTTTGAAAATGCGAAATCCACCAAAATGGTTCATATCGCGGAATTTACAGCGGACCTCATCAAGCACAATAAACTTGAACTGGATCCGGTCAGAAATGATAACGTCATCGCAACATTTCATGACTCCTGCAACCCTGCAAGAGGGATGGGAATGCTTGATGAACCCAGGTTTGTACTTCAGAATGTCTGTAATAACTTTCACGAAATGCCGCCAGGTACGATTCGTGAGCAGACGTTCTGCTGTGGCAGCGGATCAGGGTTGAATGCAGGCGAAAATATGGAGTTGAGAATGGCCGGCGGGCTTCCAAGGGCTAATGCCGTTAAATATGTTCATGAAAAATACGGTGTGAATATGCTAACCTGTGTATGTGCGATTGACAGGGCTGTGTTTCCACCGCTGATGGAATACTGGGTGCCGGAAGTTGATGTCTCCGGCCTTCATGAGCTGGTTGGCAATGCATTGATTATGCAGGGTGAGAAAAAACGGACCACCGACCTGCGTTTTGAACCGCTACCAGGAATGGAGGATGAAATTGATGAATGATAAAAAGTTAATCATCACCGGGGTAATCATATTTATTTTTATCTTAATATTTCCTTTCCTATACAACCTGGGCGGGACAACGGAATTTATTGATCCCGTTCTTTCTGAAAAAGCCAAGGCCGCAAAATTCTGTGTTGTTCCCAAAGAGGATATGAAAGTAGAACATATGCAGATTCTTGATGTCTGGCGAGATACGGTTGTACGTAAGGGCGAAAGGGTTTATGTGAACAGCGATGGCAAGAAATTTACCATGAGTCTTTCCACTGGAGAAAACTCATGCCTGGGATGCCATAACAACAAGGCTGAATTCTGTGACAGGTGCCACGATTATGCCTCTGTCAGGCCCTATTGCTGGGACTGCCACACAGACCCGAAGGAGATAAAGTAATGGAAAACAGCAGAAGAAAATTTTTGAAAGTTGCCGGTGCTTCAGCCCTGGGCATGGGTATGGCCGGAACAGCGGTCCGGGCGATTGCCAGTGGGAGCGGGAATAAGCCAAAGACCATGAAGAACGACAATGCCCTGACAGCGAAACACTGGGGAATGGTAATTGACACCAGAAAATTCAAGTCTCACAAAGATGTTCAAAAACTGATTGATGTGTGCCATAAGATTCATAATGTTCCTGATTTTGAATATCTTGGGGAACACAAACAGCAAATGCATGAAATTAAGTGGATGTGGGAAGAAGAGTACAAGCATGCGTTTACGGATTTGAATTATAAATATGTCAATAAAAGGGTTGAACATTTACCTTTTCTTGTTCTGTGCAACCATTGCGAAAACCCGCCCTGTGTGAAAGCCTGTCCGACCAAGGCAACATTCAAACGGGATGACGGCATCGTATCAATGGATTTTCACAGGTGCATCGGCTGCAGGTTCTGCATGGCGGCATGTCCGTACGGATCACGAAGTTTTAACTTCAGGGATCCACGTGCGGCATTGAATCTGAAAGAAGAAACCGTTTCGGGATTCCCGACCCGGATGAAAGGAGTTGTTGAGAAGTGCAACTTCTGTGCTGAAAGGCTGGCGATAGGGAAAAAACCTGCATGTGTGGAAGCATCAAACGGTGCAATTGCTTTTGGCGATCTTGAAGATCCTGAATCCGATGTAAGAAAATTATTAGAATCAAATTATACCATTCGGCGTAAACAGGGCATGGGTACAGAGCCGTCTGTCTACTACATTGTGTGAGGTGGTTAAATGCTTGAAACAGCTTTAAAAGGGACCAAACGATACTGGGGATTGCTGGCAGCATTTGCTGTTGTCATGGGAATTGGTTTTCTGATTTATTTAAAACAGTTTGATTTCGGTCTGGGAATTACCGGGATGAGCCGCGATGTATCATGGGGGTTTTACATTGCGCAGTTTACCTTCCTTGTTGGTGTTGCCGCCGGAGGTGTCATGGTGGTCATCCCCTATTATCTTCATGACTATAAAAAATTCGGTAAAATAACCATACTGGGAGAGTTTCTGGCCATAGCCGCGATTGTGATGTGCCTTCTCTTTATTGTTATTGACCTTGGCCAGCCCATGAGAATTTTAAACGTGTGGCTGCATCCGAGCCCGGGTTCCGTTCTTTTCTGGGATACCATTGTTTTGAACGGCTATTTATTTCTGAACCTGCTGGTGGGGTGGATTGTACTTCAGTCTGAGCGTAATGCCGTTCCCCCGCCCAAATGGATTAAACCGTTTATTTATCTTTCAATTCCGTTTGCATTCGGCATCCATACGGTAACCGCATATCTTTACTGTGGTTTGCCGGGTCGACATTTCTGGATGACAGCGATCCTTGCACCCCGATTTCTGGCATCTGCGTTTGCAGCAGGACCGTCATTTTTAATTCTTTTATGCTTCATCGTGAGAAAATATACAAAATTTGATCCCGGCAAAGATGCCATCCAGGCATTATCAAAGATCGTTACATACGCGATTATCGCCAATGTGTTCTTCCTGGTTTGTGAAGTGTTTGTGGCTATGTACAGCGGTATTCCAAGTCATATGGATCATATCAAGTACCTGTATGTCGGCCTTCACGGCCATGGTGCTCTGGTGCCATGGATGTGGGCATCCGTGATTCTGATGCTGCTTGCGATAATTCTGCTTGTTAATCCTGTAACACGGAGAAATGAAAGTGTATTGATGGCTGCCTGCATCTTTGTATTTGCAGGGACATGGATCGACAAGGGCCTTGGCATGATTTCCGGCGGCTTTGTTCCGTCACCGCTCCATCATGTGAATGAATATATTCCATCTGTTCTTGAAGTGGTTTTATCACTCAGTGTGTGGGCAGCAGGCTTTTTTGTCCTTACCATACTGTTTAAAATGGCCGTATCCATAAAAGAAGAAGTAAACGCATAGATATAATAAAATAGATAAAACAGATTAATAAAAAATAAAAAGGGGTCATCATTTAAAATAATGACCCCTTTTTTTGTTTTTGATTTCCGGTATGGGAAACTAATCGCCTCTGGCTGGAAAGAATATTGTCCGAATCCAGTTTAAAGTTTTGTTTTTATGAAGGAGATATTTGTCAATCCGGTCAAATTCTTCGAACAGCTCTTCAGGATTGGCAAAGTATGCTGCCCGGGTGGTTATTTTTTTTTCCGGATCAAGCTGCTTGACAACTTTTGCAGGGTTTCCGGCTGCGATGCTGTTTGGCGGAATATTGTTCACAACAATAGATCCGGCACCAATGATACTGTTTTTACCAATGGTAACCCCCTTACAAACAACCGCGCTGTCCCCTATCCAGACATTCTCTTCCAGCTTAACCGGTTGAATTTTTCCCGGAACAATCCGGTTGTATACGCCATGCCAGTCAGAATCAGTTATATAAACACCATTGGCCAGCATGCAGTTGTCTTCGATGGTAATTTCATCAGCCGCACTGATACGGACACCAGGGCATATGAGACAATAATTTCCAATATTGATTCCTTTAAGGTCCTCCCGGGTTGACCAGAGGGTTATCCTCACATTGCTGTCTGCCCGGGCGATCACATTTACACAATCTCCCATTCGAATGGGAGAACCAAAAAGTTCAACATGCCAGGGCTTAATAAAATTGAATCCTTTTCCAAGGTGTTCAAGCTGAGGGCGCAGAAAATGTTTCACATATAGTGCCTGAAGTTTCAGGTAATATTTTTTAATATAAAAAGGACGTCGGTCGTATAGCAAGAGGGCTACAATTATTTATGAAGGTTAAAGTTTAATTAATACCTTATCCGGTTTTAATTTAAAAATTAATAAAATGGAGAATATTCAAACGTCTTCCAGAATTCATGATTAAAAATCTGCCCGGCCGGTGTTAAATTGTACAATGCGTCTGCAGCCAGGATGACCACCGCATTTGTCCATGTAACTTTTTCTTCAGGCCAGACAACCATATCCGGAAAGGTGAAGCCGCACCAATACGTGCCGTCGTCAAAGCACCTGTCCTGAATCCAGCTAAAAACAATTTTAGCAAGATTATCATTGCCCATGGCAGACAACGCCAGAACCAATTCGGATGATTCAGCTATGGTTACCCATGGGTTGTCGGAAACGCAGCGAACTCCCAAATCATCCACTATAAATTTTTTCCAGTATTTGTCCACCCGTTTTTGTGCCTCGTCTCCAGAAAGCGCCCCGGATAAAATCGGATAGAACCAGTCCATGGAATAACGTGATTTCGTAACATTAAACTGATGGCGTTTATGGCGAATGGAATCGCCTAATTTTAACAGGGAATCTTTCCATGCCGGTTTGTCGTAGCCAAGAATGCGTGCAATTGCCAGGGCGCATTTGGTGCTCATATAAACAGAGCTTGAACCGGTTAAAAGGGCAACCGGGTCAATTACGCCCTCAGGACTCCTGGCCCAGTAAAGTTTGCCGCTGGGAAGCTGAAGGCTTAATACAAAATTCATTGCAGATTCAAGGGTTGGCCACATCTGTTTCAGGAGATCAAGATCCTTGTTAATAAGGTAGTCGTGAAGCAGACCAACAGCGATGTAGGATGTCATATTCGTGTCCTGAGTTTTATCTTCAGGAACACCGTTTCTATATGACGCATACCAGAAACCTTCCTTATGCTGTTTTTCAACGAGCCATTCAAACGCTTTTGCAGCTTCCCCGCGGTATCCGCCAATATTAAGCCCCATGATCGCCTCAACCATATCCCAGGGATCTGTTTTATCATTTTCACTCCATGGAATCTCGCCATCATCTCTCTGAGTATGGGCGATCATGTCAGCAATAGAATCAATATTAAAAACCAGAGCCCGCGCTTTTTCGGCGGTTTTGTATTCCATGTTATTTACCCTTGATTGATATACAACTCCCAAAATTAATCCGTATACATAAATCAGTAATTATATCTAATTAGATTTTATTAAAACGAAATTTGAAATAAATCAAAAACATTTAATTTTGTCAAGATAGTTTCATGCTATTAAAATAATAGTTTTAATAGATGTGGATTTGTGGTATTAAATCAGGAACACTTGCGAAAATTTCTGAGTATCCATTCAATTGTCAAAAAACTTCTATCTGGAGAGAAAGAACTCTGATTTCTGTTCAAATGCAAACCCATATAACTACTTTTGAAATTGTTTGAGTCCCATATGAAATGAATAAATATTCATTTAAAAACAGATGAAATCAGCGGTCTTATTTTAAATTAACAATCTGTGAAAGTGTTGCAAATATTTACATTGCAGCATAAAATAATAATAAATTAACATTCTTAAGGGCATTGAAAAATATCTTTGATATTTTTGTTGACTTATGAAAAGACACTTTGTATAAACTGAATGTGTATTCATTTTATAGTTTGTTCGGTTTGAACAATACAATCCAGGAGGTATAAACATGAATAGAAAAATCAGGAAGTCGGCAGTTATTGGTTCCGGAATAATGGGGGGCGGAATTGCCGCTCTTCTTGCCGGCGCAGGGATACAAACACTGCTGCTGGACATTGTACCGTTTGATTTAAACGATGAAGAAAAAAAAGACTCCAAAGCAAGAAACAGGTTGGTTAAAGCGGGTATTGATGCCGCACTGAAAACCAGTCCGGCTACATTTATGCACAAAAACGATCTGGACCTTATTGAGACAGGCAACCTGGACGATAATTTTAACAAGCTAAAAGAATGTGACTGGATTATTGAGGTTGTTATTGAAAATCTGAAAATAAAGAACGATCTGTTTAAGCGCATTGAGGGGGTAAGAAAAAAAGGATCGATCATTACATCCAATACATCCGGCATCCCCCTCAAATCCATGTCCGAAGGGCTCAGCAGTGAATTCAAACAACATTTTATGGGAACCCATTTTTTCAACCCGGTCAGATATATGCATCTTCTGGAATTGATTCCCGGCGAAGAAACACTTCCTGAAGTTTGCGAATTTGTAGCAGACTTTGGTGAGCGATACCTCGGGAAAGGAATTGTATGGGCAAAAGACACACCGAATTTTATTGCAAACCGAATCGGGGTTCAGGGAATCGGGAAGACCTTGCAGGCACTGGTTGAAGACGGGCTTACGATCCCTGAAGTGGATACGCTTTTCGGACCTGCCATAGGGCGTCCGAAAACAGCTGTATTTAAAACCTGCGATCTGGTGGGCCTTGATACAATGGCCCATGTGGCAGGCAACAACTACGAATTGGTGCCGGATGATGAGCAGCGGGATACGTTTAAAATTCCCGAGTTTGTTAATACAATGATTGAGAGGAAGCTTCTTGGGAATAAAACAGGCGGCGGGTTTTATAAAAAGGAGATGAGCCCTGACGGGAAAGTCATCCGAAAGGTCATTAATCCAAAAACGCTTGAATATGAAGAATTTCAATGGCCCACTTTTCCATGCCTGGAAAACGCAAATAAACAGAAAACACTGGCAGAGAAAATCAGGGCTGTGGTGAACGGTGATGACAAAGGAGCAAAATATGCGTGGAAAATCCTGTCAAACGGACTGATTTATGCAGCCAACAGGGTCCCCGAGATTTCGGATACAGTTGTTGATGTGGATAATGCCCTCAAATGGGGATACAACTTTGAAATGGGACCATTTGAAACATGGGATGCCATTGACGTTAAAGAGTCTGTTGAGAGAATGGAAAAAGACGGTTTATCGGTTCCTGAAAATATTAAAAAGATGCTTGCCGGCGGAAACAGCTCATTTTACAAAACAGAAAACGGAAGTATCTCTTTTTATGACTTTATTTCCGGAAAATACAAGGAGCTGAAAGTCAGTGACAGCATTCTGTCCCTGGGTAATTTGAAAAAAGGCAACAACATCGTAAAAACCTGCGATTCTGCAACACTTGTTGATTTGGGTGGTGATGTGTTCTGCTGTGAGTTCCACACCAAGATGAATGCGTTGAACGGTGAAGTTATCGAGATAATGGAAGAGGCGCTTGAATATGTTGATGCCAATGGTGCCGGCCTGGTTATCGGCAATCAGGCCGCTGGGATGCCGGGTGCATTTTCAGCCGGGGCTGACCTTAAAATGATGGTGGGCCTTGCCAATGAAAAGAATTATTCCCTTCTGGCACAAGCATCAAAAGCACTTCAGGATGTGGTTCAACGGGAAAGATATTCGAGTTTTCCGGTTGTTGCGGCTCCTTTTGGCATGACGCTTGGCGGTGGATGTGAAGTGTGCCTCGGTGCAGATAGAATTGTTACCCATGCCGATCTTTTCATGGGGCTTGTTGAAATAGGGGTCGGGCTGCTGCCGGCAGGCGGGGGATGCCTTAATCTGTGGAAAAAAATGATCAGCACCATTCCCGACCCCGTGACCGATATTGATCTTGGAAAATTCTTTATTCCAACATTTATGGCCATCGGTATGGCAAAGGTCTCAACATCTGCAAAAGAGGCCCGTACAAATGGATTTATTGGTCCAAAGGACAGGATCGTGTTTAACAGGGACTATCTTATCGGCGAGGCCAAAAAAGAAGTCCTTAAGATGGTTGATGAAGGATATGTTGCGCCGGTAAAGAAAAAGATAAAAGTTATGGGCCAGGCTGCCATGGGTATGGTGAATGTCGAGATTTATAATATGAGAAGTGCAAATTATATCAGTGATCACGATGCGTTTCTGGCTAAACGAATTGCTTTTGTTATTGGCGGCGGGGATGTAAGGACAGGAAGTGAGATTGATGAAGATGTGATCCTGCAGCTTGAAAGGGAGGCATTTATTGATTTCTGGAAGCAGGAAAAAACCATGGACAGGGTCAGCCATATGGTCAAAACAGGCAAGCCCTTAAGAAACTAAATTTTCCGGCTTAACTATCAGGAGGATTATATTATGAGAGATGCATATATCGTAACAGCAGTAAGAACTCCGGGTTGCAGGAGAGCTAAGGGCGCGTTCAGGGATACACAGCCCGAGGACCTGATTTCTTTTATATTGAAAGCAGTGGTTGAAAAAACAGAAAATCTGGAAAAAAAGGATGTTGAAGATGTCATGATCGGCTGCTCCTTTCCGGAAGCGGAACAGGGATTAAATATTGGCCGGGTGGCAACACGGATAGCTGGATTTCCACCTGAAGTCTCAGGGGCAACCGTAAACCGGTTCTGTTCATCAGGTCTTGAGGCAATTGCACAGGCATCATTGCGGGTCATGGCCGGCTGGTCGGAAATTGTTATTGGCGGGGGGCTTGAGTCCATGACGTATGTTCCCATGGCCGGCAATATGGCCAGGCCCCATGGCAGTTATTCGGTGCAGGGCGCTGATCTTTATGCAACCATGGGAATCACGGCAGAAAATGTGGCCCGGAGATATAATATTTCAAGAGAAGATCAGGATGAGTTCGCATGCAACTCCCACATGAAAGCGGCAAAAGCAAGGAATGAAAATCTGTATACTGAAATCGTTCCAACTCCTGCAATTAAATATGTCCAACAGGAAAGCGGCACATATAAAAAAGAGATCTTTATACAGAAAGTGGATGACGGCATCAGAGATTCAACAACAATTGAGGCTCTCAGCAAATTGCGACCTGTATTTGCCGCAAATGGAACGGTCACCGCAGGGAACTCTTCCCAGATGACAGATGGTGCGGCAGCCACAGTTATTATGAGTGAGGAAAAAGTTAAAGAACTTGGTATAAAGCCGGTTGCCAAATTGAAATCGTATACAACTGTCGGCTGTGAGCCGGATGAGATGGGCGTGGGGCCAAAGTATGCGATTCCAAAATTGTTGAAACAGGCCGGAGTGGATATAAAAGATATCGGGCTTTTTGAAATAAATGAGGCATTTGCTTCACAGGCACTGTATTGTATTCGGGAGCTTGGCCTTTCCATGGATAAAATCAATATTAACGGCGGGGCCATTGCGTTGGGGCATCCTCTTGGATGCACCGGGGCCAAGCTGTGTGCCACCCTTCTTGCGAATATGAAAAGAAAGGGTGTTAAATATGGTGTCGAGTCCATGTGTATTGGTGGTGGAATGGGAGCTGCCGCTCTTTATGAATTAGTAGAATAAGATGAGTTTTCATATTTTAAATAAAACAGGCTGCCTTAATTTAAGGCGGCCTGTTTATTTGTGGCGGGTGGTTTTACCTCTATTTGTTCATCATGCAGAAATAAAATATGTGCCTTTAATTTGACACTGATTCCTGTTTCAGTTATATTTTTATTGAACAAATGATTTTTCTTGCCTTTTTTTAATACAATTTGAGAACATGCATGGATAACAAACAAATCAATTCTGACAGGGATACTGATAATATGCCAGGGATGTCTGCGGCGAATTATCAGGAACAGGATCTTGACCAGTTTTTAGATTTTATAATTGAAAAAGCAGTAAAGATTATGCATGCCCGGGCCGGCTCATTGCTGCTGCTGGATCAAAAGACCCAGAGACTTTATTTTAAAGTTACAACCGGGGAAAAAAAAGAGGAAGTAAAGAAATTTGAAATCAAGGTCGGGGAAGGAATAGCCGGGCAGGTTGCAAAAACCGGTGAGTCGTTGCTTGTTCAGAATGTGAAGCAGGATTCCCGGTGGAGTACAAAGATAAGTGATTCGACCGGTTTTCAAACAAACTCTATTGTCTGTTCCCCCATGAAGGTTGGTAGTGAGATAATCGGTGTTGTCGAAATCATTGATAAGGCAGATGGCAGCTCTTTTCAGGAATCAGATGTGACAGCCTTGACCGAACTCTCGGAAATGGCGGCTATGGCTATTGGCAATGCCAGAAAGATAGAGCAGGCGAAAAGGGAAGACAGGAACCTTCAGGAAGATCTGGGTGAAAAATATCAAATCATTGGTAAAAGCAGGGCTATTAAAAAGGTCACAGAAGAAGCATTCAAAGTGGCGAAATCAAAAACCAGCGCCTTGATTTTAGGGGAAAGCGGAACCGGAAAAGAGTTGCTGGCCAGGTTGATCCATAAGGCAGGTCCCAGAAGGGATAAAACAATGGTTGTACTGAATTGTGCGGCTTTACCTGAAACACTGCTTGAAGATGAACTGTTTGGCCATGAAAAAGGCGCTTATACCGGTGCTTCCGAGCGGAAAATCGGAAAATTTGAGGTGGCTGACGGTGGAACTATTTTTCTTGATGAAATCGGAGAGATGCATCCCGGCATGCAGGCAAAACTGCTCCGCATCCTGCAGGAGGGGATATTTTATCGAATTGGCGGGAACACTTCGATTTCGGTTGATGTAAGAGTTATTTCAGCTACCAACAGGGATATTACAAAGGAGGTTGAAGAGGGGCGATTCAGAGAAGACCTTTATTATCGCCTCAATGTTGTCCAGATAAAGATGCCACCTTTGAGAGAAAGAAAAGAAGATATCCCGCTTTTATCGGAGTACTTTATCGATTATTTTAAGGAAGAAAGAGGGCTTGCCACGTTGTCCATTTCCGAGGTGGCAACAAATAAACTGGTTCAGTATGACTGGCCCGGGAATATCAGGGAACTGGGAAATGCTATTGAACGAGCTGTTGTTATGGGTGACAGCAGAGAGATAAAGCCGGAGGATCTTCCGGCTTTCAGTTCAAAGGTGAAAAATTCCGGTATGCAGGTCGGTTTAACACTCAATGACGCTTTGAACAGTTTTAAAAAAGACTTTATTTTGTTAAATCTGAATAATACTGGTGGTAACAGAAGTAAGGCCGCAAAAATAATGGATATTCAGAGAACCTATCTTTCCCGCCTCATATCCAGATATCAAATTCATGATATCTGATATCTGGTTTACGCAGGTGGAGATAGATTCAGATCGGTTATTTTGTAGAGCAGTGTCTTATAACTGATTTTTAATATCTTGGCAGCCTTGCTCCGGTTCCAGCCGGTTGAACTGAGAATATAGGAGATTACTTCCCGTTCAATTTTTTCAAGATAGGTCTTTTTTATGCTTTTAAGGGAAAATGATGGCTGTTCCGGAGAATTTACACCGTCAAGGTCAAGATATTCTGTTATAAGAGCTACGGACTCCGGCACAGTGCTTTTGGGGCTCGGTCTGTCATCAGCATCTGCGGAACTAAACAGAGCAACAATCGTTTTATCCCAGTCGCCCAGTACAAGGCTGCTTTTCAGTACATTCTGAAGTTGTCTCACGTTTCCCGGCCAGTGATATTTCGTTAACTTTTCAATGATTGCCAGGTTCGGCTGAAGAAGATTTTTTTTGTTGAACTGGGATGTATAAATACCAAGATAATATTCAATCAGCTGCGAGATATCTTCAGGTCTTTCACGAAGCGGGGGGATATCAATTGTAATAATATTAAGTCTGTAATATAAATCTTCTCTGAAGTGGTTTTTGATAATTTCTTGTTCGAGGTTATGATTTGTTGCTGCAATAATCCATGTGTCCGACACTACTTCTTTCTCAGAACCCAGGGGTGCAAATTCACCACTTTGCAGAACATGAAGCAATTTGGCCTGAAGGGGCATAGACATATCACCAATTTCGTCTAAAAAAAGCACCCCGCCATGGGCCAGTTCGAATTTTCCTTTTTTCTTTTTTTCCGCCCCTGTAAACGCACCTCGTTCATAACCATAGAGTTCACTTTCAAGCAAACCATCGGGCAGCGCAGCGCAGTTTACTTTTATGAACGGCTTGCCTTTTCTGGGAGAGCTCTGGTACAGATTTTGGGCAACGACTTCTTTGCCTACGCCGGTTTCACCTGTAATGACAACATTTAAACCGGTGTCCGCCACATGTTTAATAAGTTCGCTGATTTTCTCAATACTATTACTAACGCCAATTATCGGGGGGCCCATTTCTTCCTTTTTGTAATAATATTAATTAGTATCTTTTTTCGAAAGCAGAGTTTCAATATGTTTACCCAGTTCAGGAAGTGCGATTGGCTTTTCCAGTACAAGATCAGCATCCGCCTCTGCAGCCAGGGCCTCAGGATGTTCTCCCCAGCCTGTTATAGCAATAACAGGTATCTCCGGGTATTTATTTTTTACTATTGATATGATAGCAACACCACTAATATTCGGCATAACAATATCAGTTATAATTAAATCAAATCTATTTGCTTCAGATTCAAGAATTTTCAGGCCGTCAAGTCCGTTGGAAGCAGTCACGACAGTATAATTGTTTTTGCTGAAAAATTTGTTAAACGAGTCCAGAATTACTTCATTGTCATCAATTATCAGTATCTTATAAGGTTTGCTCATTGGAAGTTTTAACCTGTTTGATTTTGATGTTTATTAAGAAAAATATCAGATCTGATTTATAAGTTACTTCAGACAGTATTAAAACATTTAGTTTTATACATATAATATATTGATTCATTTAGCAAGTACAATCCATAAAAAATAAAAGTGATGAAATTCAAAAGGAAATCAGCATTTTCAATAAAAGCGTGGCTTGACAATACAGATGATAATGATATAATAATACAATAGCACGATAACAAATATAGGAAGGTTATTTTTGAAGTTGATCCGCTCAGAAAATCTTTCAAGGCGGAAGGCATTTTGTGCCGGATTCGTTGTAAATAACTAAAGTTTGTTCCTGAAATAAAAAAATCAAGCACAAAAGTGATAGAATCGTATAATCGATGACTAAATATATTTTACCTGAATGTTTTTTATAAAATATCAGGCGGTGTCTGTCCGATTTTTTTATGGGAGATTATCATATTATTTTATTAAAGAGAAATTAAGATTATGAGTAATGCATTGGGGAGAGGTACAATAAAGCCCGAAT
>JAUXDD010000039.1 GCA_030618465.1 Desulfobacteraceae bacterium | reverse complement strand
GATGTTGTCCCCGTCCCTGTCATGCTTATCCTCCCAGCCTATTGAGTAATAGGAGCCGGCTTCAAACCAGTCAGTAAACCTGTAAGTTACATAAAGATAATAATTATCCGAGTATATTTTATCGTTTGCAATGCC
This sequence comes from Desulfobacteraceae bacterium, assembly GCA_030618465.1. Classification (GTDB taxonomy): domain Bacteria; phylum Desulfobacterota; class Desulfobacteria; order Desulfobacterales; family SURF-7; genus JAUXDD01. The sequence goes on along the minus strand of JAUXDD010000039.1, from coordinate 17,400 downwards.
TTCCACATTAATCCTTCGCTTGTGTAAAACATATTCACCGCTGATCAGCAAGTTCCCGTAAGTATATTCCAATCCTGAGCCAAAAACATTGCCATATACGTTAATTGGCGCGAAAGATGTATCAGATGTATAGAGTGTAAAATCAGAATTATCGTTAAATCCGGACAATCTAAGTCCCTCAAGTGGCGTGTTCCATGCAAGGTTGACAGTACAGGAAGCCTCTACGTCTGAACTATCAATTGTTGTACCTGCCGGTAAACGGTCTAATGCTTTTAATGCCATGCCGCCATCAACAGGAAGATCAAAAATACCGTATGTAGCCTGGTACTCAAACCCAAATGGAAGATAACCGTAAAGCCCCACACCTTTTGTGGCTAACAAGCTGTCACGATAAACATCGTTGTAGGTGCTTGTTGGCAGAAAAATACACGTCCGGGTCGAATCAATATCTCTGACCTGGTTGTATTGTCCGCTCGGTTTTTTCATTTTACCCACACGTAACCCAAGCCAGTTCTGATATTTGTAATCTGCATAGGCCCAGTCAATAACAACTTCATCGTTACCCAGAATCCCCAGGTCTTTGGCAAAAAGCTGTATACCCATCCTTAAGCTGTCCGTCAGATCGGTTGAAAAATTAAGTCCCAGTTCGTTAAACTCGAATGTTCCGTCTTCTGTTTTTGCATGGAAAAAGTCATAATCGGTTGATTTCAAGTACCCCTGGGCAATAAACCCATGGATATCAACTTCCCCGTATTCATCAGATGCATTGGCGTAACTGGAAAAAACTAAAATAAATATAAGAACTAAAAAAAATTTCATGGGTAACCTCCCTTATTGAACCGAAATCGTTTTAACATTAACAATCGCTGTACCAGCTTCAACAAACCCGACAGCCCCGTCTGTGGTTTCCACATATCTAACAAGATCGCTGGCAGAATTAAAATCTTTGGGTTTTCTGCCCTGGCCGGTGAAAACCATATTCCTCCAGTAGGCCTTGAACTGCTGGGGGGTCTTTTTTACATAATTTCTAAGAAATACTTTCTGCGCGTCCTGATTTTTTACAATACCAAAGTTAACTTTGGTATTGTCATTCCATTTGTACTTTTTTCCCAGAAAAATATCCTTAACTTCCGTCTGGGAAAGACTGTTTTCCGTTACATTTTTGTTGGCAATGATAATGACGTCAGCATTTGCCGTTCCCAACATCAGAACAGAAAATAAAAGAATAAATATCACTTCTTTTTTCATGGATTCCTCCTTTACTGGATTATAAAACATCGCCATAGATAATAGGCGTCTATATATTAATTTAACTGGTTACACTGCCTGGCGCTTCACTATTTTCTGACAGTCCATGACAAACACCAGTTAGTCACTGTGATTTCTTTTTTAATTTTTTTAGATTTGATTAATCAGGTTGCCTGTTTTCAGAACTGGTATTGGCTTAATTGCTTCAGTAGATATGTCTCTACGATCTTCATAAAGTATTACTATAGCACACTTTGGAGTAAATTGGTATCACATTTTATATTATTGCTGAAATATTTCTTATTTCGTAAAAAGTCGAAAATCTCCCTCTCCCTTGACGGGAGAGGGTCGGGGTGAGGGTGAATAAGATGGACTTTCAGTCTATTATATCCCCCGCCCCTTAATCCCCTCCCGCCGGGGGTGGGGAAATCGGACTTACAAATAACTCGTTTTTAGTTGCACTATGTAACCACCTGTTGTTCTTTGATAATTACTAATTCGCAGCCAAATTGTTTTGCCCTCTTTTTTAAGTTGTGAATAACACGCTGCCGATAGCGTGCCTCATAATGGTCTTGCCCCTTTTTTTCGTATGCTGTTCCATATTTCAACATATTGTATATAATTCGGGCAAGCTTATGGGCGGTTGCAGTAATTGCCTTTGCCGGTCCCCGTTGCGCTTTTTTTCTCCTGAAAAATGCACCTATAGCCGAATTGCTCCGATGAAGGCTGTAAGCTGCCAAACGCAAATAATGGGCAGCCCGATTAGCGCACTTTTTAGTTTTGGAGCTTAATACCTTGCCTCCGGATATCTTGCTACCAGGAGACAGACCCATCCAAGAGGCAAAGTGCTTTTCCGTAGGCCAGTGACTCATATCAAGGCCAATTTCACCGGTAATTTGTAACGCGGATAGGCTGTCCAAACCCTCAATGCTTGTCAGGTCAACACCTGTCATCTGATAAAGATGAGTTCGGGCATCAAACTTCAATTTGTTGCGTCCCGTTAACCTGCGAGATTTTTTCAATGGGCGTCCATTACTTCGGTCGTCAAACGATGCAAGATGCTGTTCAATTTTTTGATCACAAACGCCTATCTGTTTTTGATAGAAATTGAACGCCTCGACCGCCTGATTAAGGGCAAAAAGATGCTCTTTACGCCAATTTCCGTATAAGGATTTGGCAATGGTTGCTGCGCTGTTTTTACAACGAGAATTCCGAAGTTTTGCTAATTTTTTAGGGTCTCGTTCACCATCAAGTATGGCGCGAATAATTGTCATGCCAGTAGCTCCGGTAATATCGCGAATAACTTGGTTGAGCTTGATGTTCATCTGCTCTAATGCTTTTTGCATTCGTTGAATATATTGGGATGCATCTGATACCAACATGCTCCTTTGTCTCAGGTAGCTTCGAAGGATGCAAATTTGGTCATCAGGGCGGAAAGATCCCTGTAACAATCCATATGAATGGAGTTGTTGAATCCACTGGCAATCCACCACATCCGTCTTTCGACCTGGAACATTTTTGATAGATCGTGGATTGACCAGTTTAACATCAAAACCTTGTGTTTCAAGAATTTCAAATAAAGGAATCCAATAAACACCTGTGGACTCCATGGCAATGCTGTCAATATTACAGGTTTTAAGCCAATTAGCTAAAGCATATAGATCGGAGGTAAATGTGCCAAAAAAACGAACATCCTGGTTTTCCTTGTCTCGACCAGGAGGAACGGCAACGTAATGGAATTCGGAACCGATATCTATTCCTGCTGCATTGAAATTCATTTGTGTAAACTCAGGTTTCTTTTTCTGTTTGTTTTTTTTCATAGACACCTCCAATTTCATAGGTTAATAGAGGCATCAGGCGTTAAGGTCAGCGAAAACAATACAAACTTACAAACGGGATCTTACGTCACCAATGTCACAGCCGCCAAGACCTTAGAACCAAGCTTTTTAACGAGCACGAAGCATCATTGTCCTATCGGTTTCTTGCCTGATGCAATCAGGCAAGAACTATATAAAAGATATAATGAAATTGACAAGTTATTTTATATCATAGGGCGCGCGAAGCGCCCTTAATCAGCTTTTTACGACGCCATCAGATTTATATATTCCAGCAATTAACGTAAATAACAATGTAAGTTAAATCTCTTCCCATGAAAAAATCTTTTCATTGGTAAGAGCATTAATTGTTTTAATAACCCTTACAGCCCCTTCATGATAAACATTTAACATGGCCATGGAAAGCCCTGATGCGGCAAGCATGGGTAAATATGTTTGCTCCAGCAGAAGCTTTTTTTCAGTGTCCCCGTCCCCGGTAGTCAGATTGGATATTCCGGCCACAGTTTTTACCGGAAAGCCAAAAATTTCAGGTAATATCCTTATCACATTCAAAATGTCTGACGCCTGTTTTTTCCCATTCTGCCAGAATACAGGAACAACAACCGGATCAACTATCAAACGTTCATTATCAATACCTGCTTTCTGAAACTCATTATACAGTTCAATGGCAATATTTAACCGTTCCTGATCATTTTCCGGCACATGGCTGTTCGGATAAAGAAGATATCCGATAATATCCGATTCATATTTTTCAGCAAGCGGGAGTATGAATTCAAGCTTATCCGTTTCTAAAGAAAATCCATTAATAATTGCTGTCTTTCTATTAACCCTCAGACCGCATTCCATTGCTTCCGGATTGGCGGTATCTATCAGTATGGGAAGATCTGAAACATCCTGAACCGTTTCAACCAGAAATGTCATAATTTTTTCCAAATCCTGTGTAAGGGGTCCGGGATTTATGTCAATTGCATCAGCACCGGCATTTTCAATCTTCCTGACAATCGTTTTGATTGTTTCGTGATCCATCTCTTCTATGGCTTTTCTGATAGTGTGATTTACAATATTGATATTATCCGCAACAATGATCAACATTCTTTAACCTTGATGGAATCATAAAAAGTATAATCGATGGCTAAGTGAAAATTTTATTCTCTTTGTGCCATCGGGGCAAATCCTTATTTTTCGATACCGGTTCTTGCCTGTACCCCTTTCCGGAAATAGTGTTTAATCTCTTTCATTTCCGTAACAAGGTCGGCCATTTCAATAACTTCGTCAGAAGCACCGCGCCCGGTAATTACAAGCTCCGTGTGATCCGGTTTTTTATCAATTACCTGTAACAGCTCATGGACAGAAAAAAGACCACATGATACGGCCACATTTGCTTCCTCCATAATCACCACATCATATTTGTCTGAATCCATTACCATTTTTATTTTTTCCAGCCCTTTTTGAGCGGCTTTGATATCCTCATCCGAAGGTTTTCCTTTGATAAATCGTCCAAGGCCGAACTGTTCAACAGTAATCAACTCCGGCATTTCCCGAAGCATTTTTATTTCACTGTAATCACCCATTTTAATGAATTGCGCTATATAAACTTTTAAACCTGCACCTGCAGCCCGTATTGACAGACCTATGGCCGCAGTGGTCTTCCCCTTTCCATTTCCTGTGTAAACCTGTATGTATCCTTTCATTCTATACCCTTCTGATTAGATCATGAGTTGAATAACCGATATTCATTTTTATATGTACCCGGCTCCCCGGCTGAGCAAAAGGCATTTCATCACCATTCGGATCAGTTATCCGAACTATTTGATCCGTATGTGTGGAGCCCTTTTTTCTTAAAACCTCAACAGAATCATCTTTGAAAATCTTATTTCGCACTTCAATATCCATCAAATTATCATCTATCCGGTTAATCACTTTTCCCACAAATCGATTTTCAAGCACCGGTTTTTTATTGCTGAAATTTGATAGAACCTGATCAGGATCCTGCAAATAAAATCCCGTACAGTACGCCCTGTTATTTATTCGTGAAAGCTCGTCAATCCATTCTTTTTTTACGATGTAATTTTCTTTATTTTTATAAAAAGAATCAATCGCCTCCCTGTATGTTTTTACGGATGAAGCAAGATAATGAATCCCCTTCATGCGTCCTTCAATTTTTAAAGACGAAATACCCGCTTCAATCATTTCAGGAATGTGCTCAATCATACACAAGTCCTTGGAATTGAATATATATGTCCCCCGGTTATCTTCTGTAACCGGGTAATATTCGCCAGGCCTTAATTCCTCAACCACTGAATAATTCCATCGGCATGGATGACTGCACATCCCCCGGTTGCTGTCTCTTTTTGACATAAACGTACTGAGCAGGCATCGCCCGGAATAAGATATGCACATTGCACCATGAACAAAGGCCTCAAGTTCAATGGAAGTGTTCTGCGCTATCTCATGGATTTCCGCAAGCGATAATTCTCTTGCAAGATTGACCCGTTTAGCGCCCTGCTTTTCCCAGAACAGAACACTCATATAATTGGTTGTATTTGCCTGCGTACTCAAATGGATCGGAATATGTGGGATAATCTCCACCGCCTGCAGGAACACACCGGGATCGGAAATGATTACGGCATCCGGATTTATTTTCGTTAACTTCTGAAGATATTCCGATATGGCAACCCGGTCATCGTTTCTTGGAAAGATATTGCATGCCACATACGCCTTTACACCGTTTTCGTGAGCATAGTTTACCGCATCTTCCAGTTCACTGTCTGTAAAATTCCCTGAAAAATTTCTTAAAGAAAACTCCTTATTGGCAAGATACACGGCATCTGCACCATAGTGTACGGCAATCTCAAGCTTTTCGAAATTTCCCACAGGAGCAAGCAATTCTATTTTTTTAATTTCCAGCATAGCCCATATCATTCATTAACATATTTAATTTATTATTTTTTCATTCAATCGTATTTCTTTTAGTTTGTGTTGTCAATTCTTTTGATATGAGAGCCATCATTATGTTGTTCTAAATTTTTCAGTTGTTTTTTTGCTCCTGATTTGGTATTTTTATACTACAATTGATTTATTAATCAAAGAATTTTACACAAGCTATATAATATTCATCCCGAATACATTTTCCAGTATTTACGTATTTATAATATTTTTTAGATCAAAGGAGGTTTCCCGTGATAAAAAATATTCTTGTTGTTGATGACTCTCCTGTGGCCCGAAAGATGCTTGTAAATTGTATCCCTAAAGACAGGGGATATGAAATACATCTTGCAGACAACGGGCAGGATGGAGTAGAAAAATTTCAGGAACTAAAACCGGACGTTACATTTATGGATTTAACCATGCCGGTTCTTGACGGATACAAGGCTACTGAAAAAATAATGGGGCTTGATAAAAAGGCCATTGTTATTGTCACAACAGCAGATGTCCAGCCGAAATCAATTTCAACGGTTATGGAACTTGGCGCTTTTACTTTAGTTAAAAAACCGGCAAAAGCGGAAACCATTGAAGAGGCACTTGCCAAGGCAGAGCAGAAAATAAGCCAGGGATAGGAGAACAACATTGAATACTGAAGCAGTCTCAATATTTTCAAATGATGAAAAAGAAATATTACAGGAAATCATGAACATTGCCTTTGGTAATGCTACGGCCAACCTTGCTGATGTTATCGATATATATGTTGTCCTGAGTGTTCCTGACATCCAGGTAATTAATATTGGAGATTTACCCGAATTCATAAATAATGCAATCGATGCCAACGGCAAAACCGTTATTGTGGATCAAAAATTCCGGGGTGATTTTAATGGTTCGGGTTTCCTTGTCTTTCCCCAAAAAACCAGCGATGACCTGGAATCAATTTTTGACGATGAAAACAATGATTCTTATGGAAATAATACGGGTGCCGCCCGGGAAAAAGGAGTGCTGATTGAAATAGGAAATATTTTAATCAGCGCCTGCGTGGGAAAGGTCTCAGAATTATTAAATACATTTGTCACCTATTCTCCTCCGCAGATTTTAAGCGGAGACAGCAATGATGAAAACTCTTGGCTCAATAACTTTGGTCCCAACCAGGCAGCCATTGCAATGCAAACGGTTTTTAAGTTTCACAAGCAGGACTTGAAAGGTTTTTTATTAATTCTGACAAACCAGGAATCCATTGGATGGCTGCGAAAATCGTTAAACGATTTTATGAATTCTTACGAATAATTATGGTTCTGCCCTGTTATATTCACAGCCTGCCCATTTAGTGCCTGAACGAAAACGCCTGATTTCCCCCAATTTCTGCGTCAGATAAAAATTTTAATCCTCAAAATACTACATGTATCCCTGCGGTTAAACCTAATCTTAAAATTGGGTGATCTTCCTTGAACCTGGAAAAATTATTCATTTTCGTTCAGGTACTATTTACTTGACAAGATACCGCCATGCAAGCTATAATTATCGAAAAGTATTGATTTTTCCATGATTATGACTGAATTCCATCATGGTAAAATCAGATTTTGGTTAAACATATCATTATTGTCTTTACCATCTGATACAAAATTTTTCCAACAGCAAATGGTGTTTTTTATGTCTGCATCCAGCCGGACATTTCACTTAATTGAATTTATTAATTATTAACAGGAGTATCTTATGTTTTACAAAATTAAACCGATTATAATTGTCATGCTGTGTTCTATTTTTACAATAGTTGCCGCTCTCCCTTTATGTGCAGATACCCAGGAAGCAGGTGATATAATTGAAAATGAAACCGGTTTATACTACACTGTTAAAAAAGGCGATACGCTTTGGGATCTTTCTGCGAAATTTTTTGATTCTCCATGGGTCTGGCCTGACCTGTGGTCTAAAAACAAGCAAGTTCTAAACCCACACCGAATCTACCCGGGACAGCGACTGCGCTTTTATAAGCATGAGGGGGTATACGTTGTTGAAGAGGTTAAGGAAGAACTGTCCCCTGAACCGGTTCAGGTGGTTGAAGTTAAGGAAGAGGAGTATGCTGAAGTTGAGGAAGTACCGCCAATAGAACTGCCGTCCTATCCATACAGGCAAATTGACCGTGTGGGATTTATTCGTAAGGAAACTGTCACTTCACACGGGACTATTTTCAAGGCAAAAGAAAAAAAAACGATGATCAGTACCGGAGATGTTGTTTATGTAAACCAGCAAAAAGGCGTTAATAGCCCTCTTCTCCCTGGAAACCTGTATACGATTTACAGAACACTGGACAAGTCTGTCAGAGATGTAACTTCAAATAAAATCATCGGTATTCAGTACGATCTGAAGGGAGTTCTTGAAATAACGGAAGTGATCAAAAAAGAGCCCTGTGTTGCGGCAGCCAGGATTGTTCGATGTTTTCGCGACATTCGTTTAGACGACCTGTTAATCCCCTATAATCCACGGTCACCGGAAATTATCATGACGGAAAGCACCGAGGGTATTGCAGGTGAATTTATTGCATCTGAAGACCATCAGAAACTGTTCGCTATGGATACCATTGCATTTATCAACAGGGGGGATAACGACGGGATTAAACCCGGACAGAGTTACAGTATCTTTTACATTGAAGACCTGGACATCGTATCAAAAAAAGTTGATTACGGTGAACTCTTTGTTCTCCATACAGAAACAAATAATTCAACCGTGCTGATAACCAAAGCGAAAAAAGCAGTAAAGCCCGGAACAAAATTTCATACACCTGTCCAATAAAAGGTTTACCGGATTGCCGGTCAATCAGCCAGCCTGATTATATCGAATTTTTTTGTAGAGCCAAACCCGGGGTTCGCCCTGGTGATTATCCTGATGAGAAAATTTTTTCGCATACACAAACACTAAAGCAGAACGACCAGGACGGACACGCAGGTCTACCCCTGCGAATTTAACACAATCAGTTTCACTGGCATTAGATTATTACCCTCATTTGGGCTAAACTGCTTCCTGCCCTTAATATAGCTCCCATGTAACCCTTAAAACTTCCTGGTAGGTGGTCTCTCCGTTTAACAGCTTTTTAATGGCATTTTCCCTCAGTGTCACCATCCCCTCATCCCTGGCTGCCTCCCTGATCGCGCCAAGATCACAATCGGAAACAGTCATCTGCCTTATGGATTCAGTATAAGGAAGAATTTCATAAATTCCGGTTCTGCCCCGGTAGCCTGTATTTCTGCATTTTGCACACCCTTTTCCCCGGTACAGTTTAACAGGTCCTTTTTTATCCATATAAAGTCCCATGTCCTCCAGCTCATTTGCATCCATCTCAAAAGGCTCTATACAATCAGGACATATTTTTCTAAGCAGCCGCTGCCCCATTATACCTGTCAAGGTAGCCTGGATCAGAAAATTCGGCACACCGAGTTCCAGGAGCCTTGTAATGGCGGAAGGCGCATCATTTGTATGAAGGGTGGACAGAACAAGATGCCCTGTCAATGCGGCCTGTACTGCATTTTCAGCCGTTTCCAGGTCCCGCATCTCCCCGATCATGATGATATCCGGGTCCTGCCTTAGAATATTTCTCAGAATCGACGAAAAAGTAACCCCCACAGATGATTGAACGGCAATCTGATTAAAATCTTCGTTGATCATCTCTATTGGATCTTCCACCGTAGTGATATTGATTTCAGGGGTTGAGAGATTTCTCAGGGTTGAATAAAGCGTGGTTGATTTTCCGCTTCCCGTAGGACCACAGACCAGCGCAATTCCATACGGCATACTTACAAACCGGTTAAACCGGTTATAATCATCCGGTGTAAATCCCAGTTTGGAAAGATCCTGAAAAAGGATATCCGGATCCATTATCCGCATAACCACTTTTTCCCCAAAGGCCACTGGAATCATGGAAACCCGTATCTCAATTTCAACGCCGCCCTTGTCCGTCTTGATTCGACCGTCCTGGGGTCTTCTCTTTTCAGCCATGTCCATCCTGGACAGGTTCTTTATCCTGCTGACAAACGCCAGGTGTACTTTTTTAGGGAGCTTGTAGACGGTATGAAGGACACCATCTATCCTGAGCCTGACAACACTTAATTCTCTTTTAGGCTCAATGTGAATATCACTGGCCTTTTGATCAATGGCATACCGGAAAAGGTGGTTGACGGCATTTACAATATGTTGATCATTGGAAGGCAGTTCATCTGCCGACGTGAGACTGACATATTGTTCCAGATTGCCCAGATCCACAAGAGGTGAATCAAGCTCATGTTCAGCTGCGGCAATAAACCGCTTAAAACCAAAAAACTCGTCAATCGTCCGGATAATATCAGACTTGGAACTAACGACAGTATTAACCTTAAACTGGCTGACCCGCTGAATGTCATCAATGGTTTCCATGTTAAACGGATTGGATGTTGCCACGGTCAGGCATCCGTCTTTAATCTCGATAGGAAGAATCAGGTGTTTTAAGGCAAAGGAGCGGGGGATCGTGGTCGTTACAATATTCAGATCAAGCTTTAACGGATCAATTTTTTTATAGGGTACCATCCATTCTTCCGCCAGTGTCTGGAACAGGATTTCTTCATCCAGTTTTCCGGGGACATCATCCACTCTCTGCAAATTCAGGGAATCAATAATATCAATAATCGAGACCTGATTACTGATATTTATCCCCGGCGACCGTGAAGCCTGCTCCTTTATTTGCCGCTTTTCCAGCTTTTTCCTCACATTATCCTTTTTTTTAAGGATCTCGGTTGCCTGCTCCTGAGAAATCATACCCCTTTTGAGGAGAACCTTGCAGACGCCTTTGGCTGATATGGGTTTATTCATTTCTTTTGTCATAACCCGCTTATTAACTTAGTTTGGAACTTACACTACGATTGAGGCTAATTCCTGATTCGGCTGCCCGGATTGCAAGATTGCGATGAACATCCGGTGGTACTCTATCCATAAACTTTCCGCTATACTATCGACAAGAAACAGGTTCTGGATATTTATTACTGGATCTCCATGCCATGGGGCATTATAAACCCTGTGACTACCGACACTTTTTCGGGACTCCCCAAAGAAATGATCACAAACCTTACACAGATCAGTGAAACGAACATTCTTGGGATTTTGCTTCATTTGAAGTATAACTTCACCAAATTTTAGCACATTTTTATAGTGTCATTATTGATATCAATGTCAAGAACCAAAATGGAATTCAATCCTCAATATCTATCTCCTTCCATGAGGACATTCCGCTCTTTGTCCGACCCGGGTTCATCAGTTGAAGTGTCTGTATAGCCCCTGTGCTGGTCTGGACAAAAGTCTTTGAGCCTTTTTCCCTCCCCGTATGAAAATTCGGAGCCCGGGCAAATCCTTTGCCCAGGCTGATTCTCCTTTTCATTTTCTTCTTCATTCCGGCTTTCTCGCCAAAATCAGATTCCTCATCTTTATCAAAACCAGCCGCAGGTTCAAAATAGGGTGTGCCGGTCAGATAATGAAGGGCGTACATATGACTTCTGCCTTCATTCGCGCAGACATCTTCTGAGGATGTAAATGTATTAAAAACGAGCATATTACCAAGCAACGCCGATTGTCCTATATTTTTCTCCGGTGTAGCCGTTTCAAAATCAACACACCAGCCTTTGTTTGAATCAATTTCCATTTTTACACTCAGCCATGAAACCGGAGCGATTGGATCTGCCCGATCAATAACAGACCCGTCTTCAAACACATCCAGGTCTGTAACATTTACAATTTCCGTTTCTGTTACAGTTTCTCCATTCACATCTTTAATACCGTAAAATGCCTGGGGATCGGAATTAGAAAAATCTGCCTGAACAAACTGGCGGCCGGTGCCGAAATATACCCACCTGTTTCCATCCGGATCAACAGCTACTGCCGGAGCAGAGGTTATGGGCCGGCCTTTCATATCATCTTCAGGATAAGGGCCTAAATCCAGTAATATACTGTCAGCATCCCAGAGAGCAGCATCGGCCTCGTTGTCAATAACGACACGACGCAATTTGCCGCCCCAACCATTGACCTCATCACCACTCATGACGCCGAAATACAGGGTATCCATACTGTAATCCAGGTTAAAATCAGCTGAAACCGGGTCGGAGACAAATGAATCCACATCCAGTTTTTGAAATACATGCGTATCTGCAGGGTCGGTTGCAAGCACGCGGGCAAACATGCCGTTGCTGTTCAGCGCCCACAGCTCCCTGTCTGTAGCGAGTTTCTTCAGATCAATAACATACAGGCGTGCCTCCTGGTTGCTGGTTGCTTCTGTGAGGCCTTTGTCTTCAACGCCTGGAATTCCGGATGCGCCTTTGGGGCCTGATCCCAATACCAGGTACCATTCATTTTGATTGTCTTTTTTCATCGGGATAACAGCCGGATAGCAGGTGGTATACCCGAGATTCGGGAAACTGATTTCCCCCAGCAGTTCGGGAGGCTCTTCAGGGTTGGTAATGTCCAGCATAAAATAGGCTGATACCATAGTCAGCCGATCTTCCACGGTATCCGGGCTCTTATCCATGTCAACAGTAACAGCGCCGCCCCCAAACCGCATTCCGCCCACCAGCACCGTGCCCCATCCGTCTGGATGATTCGCATCAGCAGGAAATATTTTGGCATCAAAAATCTTTGGTTTCAGATCACAGTAATAGATATGGCTGTAGTCCGGCCTGGTCAGCCAATAAAGGTGGGGAAGCAGGTTAAAGGGTACATAGGCCCAGAGTTCTGCCCCCAGTTCAAATTCCGTACGAGACACACGGGTTAGCGTTTTTTCAAATGCTTTGTTTTCCATATCATAAAAACCGGCATTAAACGCATGAAACATCCCGTCATTTGCGCCGGTATAGACAACGCCCCGTCTGTTATGATAAACGGCGCAAAAATTCCCGTAGGATTCATCTCCGTAAAGCATATGATACGCCTCTGCCGGCCTGTTCACAAAAACAGGCGATGAATGAACAATATCCCCCAGTCGCCATGTCTCAACCGTGCCGTCATTATCATAATCCGCTTGTCGCTGCCGAAAACCGGATCGGTCTTTTCCCCGTATATAATCGATCACATTTTTTGTAGCGGCAAGGAGCGAAGCATTGGCTGTTTCGGATATGGGATACGTCTGCACATAAGGATAAATGGTATTCCTGTTTACAAGATCCGCCACAGACGGCGCAGGAGATATACTTGAAAACGAAACCTGTTCACCGCTGTCTGTAACCATATCCCTGTCTTTATCAACAAATGTAAAAATATATCTTCCGGCTTCTGTTGAACGGTATGTTCGTTGCGATACCGCATCCGAAATTTCATTCAGCCATCCTGCCGTCGTCCAGAGGAAGTTCAGCTCATGCACGCCCACACGATCATAGGTGTGCTCATCATCAATGACACAGTTTTCATCAGCATCCCGGTATTTTTTTATGCTGACAGCATCCGTGACTGAGGTGCCGCCGTCAAAAACAATAATCCTGTCTTCCGTATCAAGTTTTCCATTGGCATTTGAATCTTCATCAGCATTAAGAGAACCGTTTCCATTCAGATCCTCATTCTCAATATCCAGCCGACCATTTTTGTTGGTGTCTTCACGCATATTGCCGTAAGCATCCACGAAAAGAGCATAAACATCTGAGCACCAGGCCACGGTATTGCCCTGGTTGTCTTTATATTCAGGGAAAAACATGGACTGGCAGATAATCCCTTCTCCTGAGCGGGTTGTTGAGATAACAGACGCCGCGGTGCCGGATGCCGGTCTACGGTGAATATCGACCATGGACCGGCCCAGTAGTTTTTCGAGTTTTGACGGACGGGTCACATAAAAATAGTTATCCGGATATCCGTCGCCGTCATTGTCCCATTCACTGGTATCGGAAGTATCCTTATCCACTGTGGGAGTACTGTTTCCGTCTTTGTCATTAAACCAGCCCCATTTGGCTGCGTACCAGAGGGGATTTTTCAATGATGCGCCGGTTGCTTTTTTTTGCGGGATAAATGTTCGTATATGATGCAACGGCAGTCCCTTATGGTCATTCCACACACCTCCCGGAAGTTCACCATCCGGTGTATCGAGGTAATAATCAAACGACGCGTCACTTTCCTCTGGATGATCCATATCCCTCACTTCAAGATAGATGCCGTCAGTTCCCCCTGTTCCTGAAATAATATAGCCAAGGTGTGCCCGATGCTCCATATCCGCCTGGATACAGGTAACGGTTATTTTTACTATAGCACCTGCTTCGTTTGCATCTCTGTCATTCTTTGCCGGTGTGATACCGTCGCTTTTGTATACTTGATAATCATACCTGACCACTGCATCCATATCAAAGCTGCCGCCCTGTTCCGCACCATAAAAACTGACCCTGAACGTTCCTGAAAAGGATTTCATTTTTTCAACAAACATATCTGTCATCGTCATGCTCGGCTGGAATCCACCCTCCCCGCCGTTTGTGGCGTTACCGTTGATGATACTGTTTCCGGTTGATATTTTTTTGCCGAATGGAACCAGGGTAACCAGACCACCGCCTGCCGGTATCTCTATGGCCTGAAACGGAGGCGCGATCCCTGCGATGCAGGTTGTTACAGCCTGTTTGTTTTTCGCTGCCGAAAGATCCCGGGTAAAGCCATAATGAGCTACTGCTGCAGAATAGTAGCTTCCCTCTTTAGCCGGATCTCCAGGGCAGAGACCGCGAATATCGCCAAAACTGTTTACCGTCTTCCGCGTACACACCCTGTCGTCACTTAAACCCTGCTGTCCTATTTCATGGAGTCCGACAAGGCCTTCCTTATCAAAGATTTCATCTGCGATCGTTGCTGCATTCAAAGCCGTGTCTGCATTTCCAATGTTTATTTCCGGCATGGAACCGAAAATAGAATGACTTCCCGGAATTTGATCCGAATCATATGAAGGATTCACATCACTGAAAACAAGCATCATCGGCCTGGAACAGGCGGGAAACCCGGTTGAATCGTCATACGGATCACGCCACGCAGGTACGGGCAACCCCAGGCGCTCGTCAATCACTGATGCACTGTCAAATGCCGGGTTGGGTACTGTCTCTCCTGCAAAATATCTGAGAGCCTCCACCATCATTTCAGCCACCGGATTACCCCAGTCGGGAAATTCCGCTTCAACCATCCGGCGACCGGTTAGCAATCCACCTGAATATTCCCGCGCATCATAGTTGTAATCATAAATTCGCAGGGCGTTGATTGTGCGTACAATCCCGTTGATAGATTTAAAATATCCTGTATACGGATCAATTTCATCATTGATCGAGGAAATGTTTTTCCGAAGCACACCACCCGACATATTCTTATCATATGAACCGGTAATCAGACCGAAATACATGCTTTCCGGCTCTCCATGCCGCTGAAGGATACCGATCGGCTTGCAGGGCCCGCCGGGATATTTTTTTGCGTTGGATTCAAGGCCTGCTTTTTCATCACATACCTTTACCCTCACAAGGTATTTACTCAATATGGCTACGGTCGGTACTTTGTTGATGTCAGCCGCATCTTCAAGCCCCTCTGCCGGGCTGTTATCTGTAACGCCCATATTTATGCCCCTGACGACAATTGTTTCTCCCGCCGGATTGCCCTCGCCTGCAACCCAGTGCCACGCCCTGTATGCGCTGTTTTCAAGGACTCTCAATTCAGGCGGATTGTCCCCATCATCCGGTGTGGTATTGGCAAAAAGATGCCGTGATGATCCAAAAGGCAGATCCAGGGGGGTATAGTCCCTGATGTCATACCTGTTATAAGAGACGCTGCGATATTCTTTGCACCAGGAATGGGCATCCTGGGGCACATAGGCACGTTCCAGGACCGTTTCTTCATCCGTATCCGTTGACCGATATCCCCCGTAAAGAATCTTTCGAATACAATCCATGCGTGTCATTGTCAGGTAGTTTAAAAAATCACCGCTCCAGTAATTTCCATTCGGGGCATTTTTACTGCCGGCCCCTTCCGCACCTGTTTGCCCCACGGGTTCAAACTGCTTTCTGACACCTGAATATTGATAATACAGGTGGCTGTCAAAATACCCGTAATAGTCAAAATCCGGATTATACCCCGCATCGATCTCACCATCGCCATTCAGGTCCGATGCATCATTGTATGCTTCATAATAGAGTTTATGATTGCGTCCCATGACCAGCATAACAAGCACCGGCGCATTGCTTGTAACAAAGGGGGGTGACGCTTCATACATGCCGGATGTATATAACGGATGGTCTGCAGCGAGGGATACTTTTAATACAATTCCATTTATCAATGCCACCAGAATGATAATGCAAATAGTAAAACTTCGTATATTTGTTTTTTTGCTCAATTTTCCCCCTCTTCCTTCTAAACGCAAAGACATGAAAATTATATTTACACATTCCCCTTTGCCTCTAAAGGGCGTTGGAATGTAGACCGTCATCCTTTGTGCCCCGAAGGGGCTTTGGAACGTAGCCCGGGGTTTCAACCCCGGGTTCTATGTCCCCCAATAACCATTAGCCCCGGAGGGGCGATGTAGTGATCACCACACATATTCATTCTCGTATTCGATTTCATGTTTTTCAAGCAATTGAACGAATTCCTCCTTAAACGTTTTATTGTGATGGTGTTTCTTCTGATTGGCAACATACTCAAGGACATGGGGCAATTGAGATTCGCTAACGGAAAAGATGCCATATCCCGATTGCCATGAAAAAGGAACATCAATTTTCTGGTGGTCGTTAATCCATTTTGAGGAGTTCGCCTTAATCCTCTTCAGGATATCCGGAATTGAATGCCTTGGTTTCAACTTGATCACAAGATGGACATGGTTTTCAGTTCCGCCAATTTTTAGAAGAAGGGCACCCTCACCCTGGATAATTCCGCCGATATACCGGTTTAGCTCCGCCTCCAATTTGGATGTAATTATAGAGTCGCGATTCTTAGTACTGAAAACGACATGAAAATTAAGATTGGAGTAGGTGCCGGCCATAAAATCCTTTTTTTGTTTTCATCGAATAACGAACATCGCCCCGTTGGGGCTTGTCTTGTATTTGTTCTAATTCCCGGGGTTGAAACCCCGGGCTACGATGCGAAGCCCCTTCGGGGCACAATTGATATAAAATCAATTTTAATATTTACACACTCCCTCCTGGCCGATCACATGCTTCCATTCCAGCGCAATGGCGGCCCGGCTCTGGTGCCGTCCCATTTTCCCTTCATGCCGTGCATAAATTTTATAATCAATACATGCGCCACCACCGGCAATTGATTTCCCTTTACCTTCATATCCTGCCGCAGCCATAACCGATCCGCCCGGGGACAACACTGCCGCATTCCCGACAATTTTCACATTGATATGCGATGCATCCCCCGCATCTTTTGGAAAATTGAAATCCCGATTCGT
>JAUXDD010000243.1 GCA_030618465.1 Desulfobacteraceae bacterium | reverse complement strand
CCCATGTGTCCTCCAATCATTGATGGCGTCGTAAAAAGTCTCCATCTACTTTTTAAATTAACTATCTGAAATTACAAACGACGATCGAATACATAAAAAAGAGGTTGGGCATATTCGACCTTAGTGGATATATTTTTTTATTACCACCCGCTTCGCTTGAGACACAGAGGACACAGAGTTATTTTGTTTTGTATCGCGCAGCGATTGATCGTTTTTTCTGTGTCTTGTATGGTTAAAATATTACAGCTTAAGTTGAAAAAAACTATCATGGTCTACCGCAGAGGACGCTGAGATACGCGGAGCAAAAAAAACCTCTGCGGTTCTCTGCGTACTCTGTGGTGAATATTTAAGTCTTTTAATTCGTTTTTGGACAATAGTGACTTTAGATGTTTTCATTCAGCCTCAAACCTTTGGAAACCAAAAGTTTTTCAGCGATTTCGCAGCAAAAATCCGCAGCCAGGGCCAATAGAGCTACAGGGATGACACCGGCAAGCAGTTTCTCGGTCTGCATCAAGCTTATGCCTGAAAAAATCAGATCCCCCAGGCCTCCTGCGCCAATAAGAAAGGCCAGGGCCGCCGTTCCGATGTTGATAACCAGAGCCATTCTGAAACCTGCAATAATGACACGCATAGCATTGGGGATCTCCACTTCATATAGAATACGTATCGGCGACATGCCCATGCCTCTTGCGGCATCTATCAAAGCAGGCGGTACGGATTTAATTCCGGCCAATGTGTTTCTGGCAATGGGCAGAATGGAATAAACGGTCAGGGCAAAAACAGCCGGTTTAATGCCGATGCCCAAAACACTCATCGACAGAGCCAGCACGGCTAAAGACGGAATGGTCTGCCCCAGACCGATAATGTACATGAAAACACCGTCAAATTTTCTGAAATGCCTTCGCGTTAAAATAATACCTGCCCCAAATCCGCACACTGTGGCAATGGCCATACTACAGGAAACCAAAAAGAGGTGCTCCCAAAACAGTTTTATGATAACCGGATATTCATATGGATCGGTCATATATTGGATCACATCTGTTTTTGCCATAAGAATACCGGTACACAAAAAAACCAGGAAGAGAATCAGTTTATACGCTTTTTGTGTTTTGTTTATCATGCGTTCATCTTTTGTTGAACCCTGATTCCTTTTGGCGTTAGCATTCGCTCGATCAGCCCCATACCTGCATCCACAGCAATGGCAAGAATTGAAACAAGCAATGCACCGCTTAATATCATTTCAGGGTAAACTCTGTCGATGCCCTGCTGTATAAAAACGCCCAGGCCACCCGCGCCGATATACGCTGCAATAGCGGCAATACCTATGTTCATTACCGCAGCCATACGCAATCCAGCCACTATCACCGGAATAGACAGGGGAATCTCCAGCTCCTTTAACCGCTGCCGGCGGTTCATTCCCATCCCTTTGCCCGCATCCTTCAGCTCAGGAGAAACATTATTCAGGGCCGTATATGTGTTTCGTATAATGGGAAGTTGACTGTACAATACAAGTGCAATTACAGCCGGCACCTTGCCCAGGCCCAGATTGACAACTGAAAGCACGGGAAGCAATAGTCCGAAAAGGGCAATGGAAGGTATTGTCATCATAATATTCGCAGTATTGAGGACATAGCGGGCCAGCTGCCTGTTTTTTGTGATCAGTATTCCCACGGGCACACCGATGATTGCGGCAATACAAAGAGAAATGCCTACTATCCGTATATGCTCCCAGGACAAAAACAGAACCTGCTGAAAGTTGTCAGTGATGAAATCAAATGTTTTTAAAATTGTCATTGGTCGTGTTCCGGATAATGCTTGCGAAGCGCTTTTTGAATACTATTGAGCGTTATGGTTCCTGCAAAGTTTTCATTATCATCAACGATGGCCAGCGTTGTATGGTTATGCATCAGCATATATGAAAGCGCATCGCGCAGGGAATCATTGGTTTTGATAACCACAGGCAGCGGTTCCAAAGCATCCTTTACAATTTTATTTTTGTGTCTGAGATGTTCAGGGGTGACATAGCCGACAGGCGTAGTGCCGTTAACCACAATCCCGTAATTCAAATTTTTTTCATCCATAAATTTAAGGGCATCGGAAACAGGAGCAGGATACTGAACCAGATTTCCGGCAGACCGGTTCATAATGTCATTCACCCGGATGATGCCAAGCACTTTCAAGGCCCGGTCAGCCCCGACAAAATTTGCCACAAATTTGTTTTCAGGTTTAATCAGTATGGTTTCGGGAGTATCGTATTGTATCAGCTTTCCCTTGTCAAACAAGGCTATTTTGTCCCCCATCTTAATGGCTTCATGAATATCATGGGACACAAATATAACCGTCTTTTTCAGTTCTGCCTGAAGCTTTAAAAATTCGTTCTGAAGCTTTTCTCTATTGATTGGATCTATGGCGCCAAACGGCTCATCCATAAGAAGGATTTCAGGATCAGCGGCCAGGGCTCGCGCGACGCCGACACGCTGCTGCTGGCCGCCGGAAAGTTCCGCCGGAAACCGGTGCCGGTAAGATTCGGGATCAAGCCGCACCATACGCAAAAGCACTTCCGTTCGACTGCGGATTTTATCCTTATCCCAACCAAGCAGCCTGGGAACAACGGCAATATTATCTTCAATGGTTTTGTGCGGAAACAACCCGGTTTCCTGAATAACATATCCGATCCCCTGTCTGAGTTTCGTCCCATCAATACCACGGATCTCTTTTCCGCTAATACGAATTGTTCCTGTTGTTAAGGAATCAAGCTTATTGGTCAGTCGCAGCAAAGTCGTTTTACCGCATCCTGACGGACCCAGGAGAACCACTACGTTCCCCTGATCAATGGAAAAGCTGATATTGTCTAACGCGACAACAGATGTTTTTCCTGTTTTAAACACTTTTGTAACTGAATCATATTCAATCATAAGGCATTTAAATTATTTCCATCTTTATTTTTCCAATTTTTCTATTCGCGCCGGCTAATCACCGGGGAACAACGACAATCCATAAAGCGGATAGTTCTTTATATTCCCATCATGTTTAAAATTCATCAAAGTTGCGCGGGACAATACAGGCGGATTAAATTTTTCACCATATATTTTCAGGCTTTTTTTCTTTTTGCTGAAACCTGACTTTACTTCCAGGGGAAAAACCTGTTCATGAAGCTGGATGATAAAATCTACTTCCGCTGTACTTTTTCCAGCCCAGTAATGCAAATCTTTTTGATAATTTACTTTTAGTTCCTGTGCGACAAAACTTTCAGTGAATGCACCATTGTATTCTGTAAATAAACGGTTCCCTTCAATTATAGTTTTTTGAGACAGGTCAAGCATGGCACCAAGAAGGCCTGTATCCAATAAAAATATTTTAAATATATTTTCTTCCCTGTAACCATTTAGCGGAATTTTAGGCACTTTTACATTATATGATTTATATACAAGACCCGCATCTACAAGCCATTGGAGTGATTCAAGATAATCCCGTGCGCGTGCATTTTTTGTAATCCTGGAAAACATGAATTTTTTATTTTCTTTAGCCAGCTGGCCCGGAATAGCATTCCATATATTTGTAATTTTTATAGCGTCTGATTTGGATGCGTATTTTGAAAAATCAAACGCATAGGCAGAAAGAATTTCGTTTTGCACTTTTCTTACTTTCTTTAAATCTCTGCCTGTCGTGTATTTTAATATTGCTTCCGGCATGCCGCCGATGAAAAAATATAGCCTTAAAAAATCAGTTAGATCTTCGTGAAAACCGGCTTCGATGGATTGAAAGTCCTTTTTTTCCTGCAGATAGTGTCGAAGCTGTGACTTGCCGATACTTTCAAGAAACTCTCCAAACGAAAAGGGAAACAGATCCAGAAAATTAACTTTTCCAACAGGAAAAGGAGCTGATTGCCCGACTTTTATCCCCAGCAGGGACCCGGCCGTTGCAATGTGGTAATGGTTGGCATTTTCATGAAAATATTTAAGGCTGTTCAAAGTCGCAGGCGAATTTTGAATTTCATCAAATATAATCAGAGTCTTTTCCGGAACAATATTGGACTCAAGATAAATTGATAGTTTCTGAATAATTTTATCGGTCTGAATTCTCCCTTGGAAAAAATCGATTAAATTAGGATCTTCCTCAAAATTAAAATATGCGACATTCTGATACTCTTTATCACCAAAGGCTTTGAGGATATAGGTTTTCCCAACCTGCCTGGCTCCCTTAAGAATAAGCGGTTTGCGGCCGGCATCGTTTTTCCATTGAAGCAGACTTTTGTATATATCTCGTTTCATATATAATAAATAGCAAAAATGTGAGATTTATCAAGTTTTTAATGTGAAATATGTGAAATTTCCAAAATTATTAATTTGATTTTTGTGAAATTTTTACAATTCATTTAATGGAAAATTTGTATTTTTTTAGACAGGATTTACAGAATGGACAGGACTATTAAAAAGATAAATAAAAATTAGCCGCAGACAATCG
>JAUXDD010000282.1 GCA_030618465.1 Desulfobacteraceae bacterium | reverse complement strand
CGAACGGACATACGGTGACAATGCCCGCCTCCTTTTTCTTCTTGATTCTGCAATGATACATATGCAGTGCGGTAATTATGACCAGTCCAACACCTTCTTCCATGAAGCCGAAGACCTGTCGGAATCGCTATGGACCGAAAGCATCACAAAAAATGTGGCTTCAATGGTTACCAGTGATCTGGTGCTGCCCTATTCAGGAGAAGATTTTGAAAGAGCCCTGATCAACCTTTTTTCTGCCATTAATTACATTCGGAAGGGAGAACCGGATGAAGCCCTTGTTGAATGCAGAAGGCTGGATTCACTACTTTCCATTTACAACTCCAGGTATGAAACGAAAAATGTATATAAAGAAGATGCTTTTGCCAGGTATTTAAGCGGCATTATTCACGAGGCGGACAATGAACTGGATGATGCCTATATTGACTACTATTCATCATACAAGATTTATACAAACGATTACCGCAATGCATACGGCACACCGACGCCGACCACTTTAACCGAGGACATGTTAAGAATGGCCGAATCGGTTGACAGACTTGATGAGGCTTTTTACACAATACCGGGATCAAGAAGCATGAGCTGGAGCAAAAAGCGGGAAACAGACAAACTGGGCAAAATAGTATTTGTTCATTTTAACGGCAGGGCACCGGTAAAAATAGATCGAAAATTTATCGTACCGACCAATTCCGGCCCCGTCAGTATCGCTTTCCCCGAGTATAGAGTCTCTGTTCCACCCTGTAGAAACAGCACACTGGTACTTGAATCCGATTTTGAAACATTTGAGGCAGGCACAACACTGGCTGAAGATATCAACCGGATTGCGGTAAAATGCCTTGCCGACCGAAAGGCCAGAATCTGGGTCAAAGCCATTGCAAGGGCCATTGCAAAGCAGGTGGCCATACAGGCGGCTGCAAGCCAGGTTGAAGACCAGACAGGCAGTAATTTATTAAAATGGGGGTTGAATATTATCAATACGATTGCAGTAGAAAAAGCAGATACCCGTTCATGGCATACCCTGCCCGGGGAAATATATTTTACCCGTCTTTTTGTTCCCCCTGGAGACTACCATGCATTTGCAAGACTGTGCAGCGGTCAGAAGCGAGCTGTTTCTCCGGTGAGTATAAAAGCCGGTGAAACAAAATTTATCGTTTTTTATACCACATATTAAAACCAGATCGGAGATGCTAAAATGATACAAAAAATCATTCTGATCGTTTCAATGCTTTTGTTAATGACCGGATGTGCCGGCAAACAGGTAATGTCCACATCTGACAAAACAGAAAGCAGCAATTTCCCATCGTCAAAATACCTGACAGCCACGGGTATCGGGCAGTCTGATTCAGAAGCCCGGAGGCAGGCGGTTGCAGAACTCTCCAATATATTTGAATCCAAAGTTTTCAATGATACCTATACCCATGCAAAACTGGTTATGGACTCGGCAAAAGGGGAAAGCGTTAACCGGAGAATTGAATCAAACATACGGGTCGTATCCTCTGTCCGGCTTGAAGGTGTCCGGATAGGGAAGACATGGCAAAAGGGAAGTGAGTACTATGCCCTTGCGGTCCTTGACCGATTGAAGGCGCGGGAAAAGTGGTCCGGTGAAATAGAAAAAATCGACACAAAAATTGAGGCTGAATTAAAAGCGCTGGACACCTTGCAGAGTAAAGTGCTTAAACTCATGCCGCTTAACAGGATTCTCAAACTCTGGATTGAAAAAGAAATTCTCATCAGCCGCCTGAGGGTTATTGGTTTCACAGATGTAAATTTTGCCGAGTACGATATCAAATCCGTAATTGAAATGATCCCCGCAATAAAGGCAACCATAAGAATATATGTGGAAATTACAGGCAGCCATGCC
The DNA here is from genome assembly GCA_030618465.1 of Desulfobacteraceae bacterium. Classification (GTDB taxonomy): domain Bacteria; phylum Desulfobacterota; class Desulfobacteria; order Desulfobacterales; family SURF-7; genus JAUXDD01. The sequence goes on along the minus strand of JAUXDD010000282.1, from coordinate 1,341 downwards.
GGGGATGTGGCGAACCAGGTCGCCCGGACACTTAACAATGAAGGATTTATTTTCAGTAATTCAAAGGCCGACGCAGATGCATTGATCACGGGAAAAGTTAAAATTGAACCGGTCAACCTGAACAGGCAGGATTTTAAATTTGCCCGTGCCAAAGTGGCGCTCAGTATCATCGATTCACAAACCGGCTCCCAGATTGGCGCAATAGTGGAAAATACCCGGGCAGGGCATATGAATTTCGATGAAGCCGCCCATAAGGCTGTAAAAAAGGTTTCAACTGTTGTATCAGAAAAACTTGTTGAATATTTTGCCCAGGCAAACTAGTTGCTTCACCAAGAATTGTTAGCTGCAGTTCCATATTGATTTTTCCAACCTGATTCTGTATAAGTACTTTTTTGCTGATATTTCTGCTCAAACACAAAATTTTTAAGCACCTGAAGGACACATCTAAATTATGAGAATTGTTACACGAGCTGATTTTGACAGCGTTGCCTGTGCTGTCATTCTGTGTGAGGCACTGGATATAAAAACACCGGTTGAATGGGTTGAGCCCAGTGACATGCAAAAAGGGCTGGCAGCCATTAAAAAAGGCGACATTGTTGCAAACCTGCCATACCATGAAAACTGCTCCCTCTGGTTTGATCATCATTATACCAATCAGATTGAGACACCGTTTGAAGGTTCTTTTAAAATAGCCCCTTCTGCTGCCGGAGTTATATATGAATATTACAAAGACCGGTTGAATCACGACTACAGTGAACTGATCAGGCAGGCAGATAAAATTGATTCAGCAGACCTCACGTTAGATGAGGTAAACCATCCTGAAAAATATCCTTATGTACTGCTTTCCATGACAATTTCAAGCCGCAACCGATCAGATGAGCCTTACTGGAACAATCTCATTCATCTCTTAAGAAAATATGAAATCGCCGATATTCTTGATAATCCTCAAGTAAGCAACAGGTGCCGGATGGTTATAAAGCAAAACAACGAATTTAAAACACATCTGCTGGATCATACGAAATTAATAAAACATGTTGCTGTATCTGATTTTCGTTCTTTTCAACAGGCGCCTGAAGGCAACAGGTTTCTCCTTTATTCGTTGTTTCCTGAATCTGTTGTCAGTGTAAAAATTCGTCATGATAATGACCACAGGGATAAAGTAATCGTCAGCGTCGGTCACAGTATTTTTAATAAAAACTGTAATGTCAATGCCGGTCTCATGCTTTCAAATTTTGAAGGAGGCGGCCACAGGGGGGCAGCTGCCTGCAGTTTTCATGTGAGCAAGGCAGATGAATATATTCCGCAGATTATTGATATTCTTTTAAAAAATGAGGATAACGA
>JAUXDD010000089.1 GCA_030618465.1 Desulfobacteraceae bacterium | reverse complement strand
TCGTTATTGATCTCCATATGAAACCGGTGAAGATAATTAAGACCCAGGAGGCCGCTTTCAGGGTTGCCCGGAATATCAAGGACAAATGCACGGATATTTCTTTCAATCCATCCGTCCAGCTCTATTGAAGGAATTATCACCTCCCTGACAGTTCGCATCCCCCCTGCGGTGGAGACTGTTCTTTCAGGACTGCCGTCGATCTTTATCCGAAGGGCCTTCACCGTTGAAGAAGGTATGGTTACAATCGAAGCACCGGTATCCACAAGGAAATGCTGATGAACCGAATTGTTTAAAAGAACATCAACCGGTATATGCCTCGCACCCGGTGTAAAGCGGATGACGATTTTACCTTCTTCTCCCTTAATCTCTGCTATTTCAGATTCAAGTACACTGACCCTGTCTGCAAAATCTTTGGGATAGTTTCTCACCCGAAGAAGCTGCTCTGCTTCTGACCAGTTATTTTCAGCAAGCGCCAATTCAATTCCGAGGAAATGCAATCCCGGATCATCAGGAAAGTACTGAACGCCCGCATAATAAACCCGCCATCCCTCATAAGTATCTCTGTTAGCAAGATAATTCTGAATCCACGTTTTATACAATTGCAGATGCAGCTCATTCAGCTGTTTCTCTTTCTCCGGATCAGTTATATTCAGGGTTTCACCGACTTCTTCAGCAAGTTGAACCGCACTTTCAATTCCATAACTTCCGGCAGTTGCCATAACAGCGTCCATCAGCAGGGAAACATCAGAAACCTCAAGTAAAATATGTGTATTAAGAATATCGGAGATTTCAGTATACATTTTTTTCTGCTTCATCTTCCCAACAAGATAATTCATATGCCGAAGAATAGATTCGTGTTGAAATTTCAAGGGTCTATCCTTGTCAGCCAGTTTGGGACTCAACCGGAATCCTTCTGCCAGCGCCTCCAGCCTTTCTGAAACAGCCACATCATCTCCCAGTGAAAGCGCCTTGCTGAACTGTTCTTCACGGCCATCGGCAAACGTTACTTTATAAAACTGCTCAACCTTTATTTTATAATCAAGGCCTTCACCGGCAGGCCCGACCCACAAAAATCCGCCTTCCAGAATTTTTCCAAAGGACCATCCAACAATCCTGCTGTCCTGGATAAATACACCCGGTTCAGCATTTATTTCAGGAGAAGAAAAACGACGGAAAAGTCCGTCTTTTATAACTGATGATATGTTTCCAATTTCCTGCCGCTTCCCTGTTTCAAGTGAAAACCATTCCAATGGCTGATCTTCTGTCCATGGAAATATCTCAGGACTGTCAAACCATTGCCCGTATTCAAGGCGCCATAATCCCACAGTATCTGTGCCTCTCCAGATTCCCCCTTCAATCCGTGCTTCAGGCCTTTCTTCAGATCGAAATATCCATTTTTCACCCCCCAGGCATGTTTTAACCGGCAGGGCAACCCAGGCGCCTCCGGCTACCGCAGAAGGTAGCCGGGCTATCTCCTTTCCCCAGCGATTCATAATAATCACCCGGCCCACGGGTATTTTTTTTAAGGCCCCGGCTTCATTATCTACTTGAATTATCAGGCTCTTTTCTGCACTCATACTGTCGGCATCTTCACTGTCATCAACAGGTGAAGTTAATGGCGAAATAATTTTTTCCGTCTGTTTCCGGGAGTCGGACAAAAAATATTGAAAATACAGAATAAAACCAAAGCATATCACCAGGATCATGGCAAGGGATGTTCCCCATTTGCTTCCGGCAGGGGGGGCATCCGGTATTACTTTAAGAGGCGCCCCGCACTGGGAGCAGAATTTGGCATCCCCCGGATTTTCATTTTTGCAAATAGTACACAGCAAGGGTTGTATCCTTTATAGTATTAATATCAGATCGACATTGATAAAGCAGTCTTCGGAAATAATGCAAAAAAGTAGGCTGTTATGTCAAGTAATTTCCTTTGAGCCATTACCTGATACACCCCATAGCCGTCTTACATTTGACAATGTTCAATACAAATGGTTAGTTGAAATATCAATTTTCCCATTCAGGAATAATGAATAATAACACAGGAGTTCTACCCATGAAAAGACCCGGCTTTTTATGTATCATTGCCATGCTTTTTTTTCATGCGGCTTTGACGGCACATCCGTCATACTGCAAAGATGTGACCCCGGATGCGCTTCGAAAAAAAGCCCACACCGATTATAAAGACGGAAATTATAAGGATGCCCTGGAAATATTCCAGGCACTCACACTCAATAAGCAGGTTGACCCTGCAAAGGTCGGGGATGATTTACATATGACGGTCTCCTGTCTTCAATATCTCAACAGAATAAATGAAGCCGATGCCTTTAGAGATAAAACCGTAAAAATCCATGAGGATAACTGGCGCCTTTTATATAGTGCCGCCAGGAGCTGGTTCACTGGTACTCACAGCGGGTACATAATTGCAGGAAAATTTCACAGGGGGCATCACCGGGGCGGGGGACGCTATGTCAATTCAATTGAACGCGACCGTGTCCGGGCACTTCAGCTGATGGAGCAAGTGCTTAAAAAGATTAAGAAAAAACCAACTAAGGCAGAGCGCTCAGATTTTTATATCGAGTTTGCCCAAATGCTTCCTGGCTCAAGGGGCGATTCAGAATCATGGAGATTGCAGTACCTGAGCGACCTGTCCGTTCTGCCGGATTATAAAAAAGGGTATTCATATGACTACAGCCCTGACACCACGGGAGCACCGGTCACCCCTGATAATACGCCCATCTATTACCTTATTCCGAAAAGTTTTCATTCAGCAAAAAACGATGGCGAACGATGGCGGTGGCTGCTTGACAGGGCAATCCTGGTAAATCCGAATAGCACGAATCGTGTCTTGTCAGGCTATGCAGACTTTCTTCATCACCAGTTCGGTGTACAGACCATGGCAGACTTCAGTTCATATTTCAGCCGCTTTGATCCCGTAAAGAGTGGGAAAAGCAACACATACGCTCTTCATACCCTTTCGCAAAATGAAACAATGGCGCGGCTTGCCACCGGAATTCGCCGTTTTGAGCTGCCCGGTGATTTCAATTTCATAAAAATCTACAAAGAAATCGCGGCTGCCGGTAACGGATACAGTGAAGAGGCGTTAAACAAACTGGCACAGATTTTTGAAAATAGGCGCCAGTATGGCAATGCTGCTATATACTGGAAAAAAAGCATAAAGGCATTCGAAACCGGTCAGAAAAACTATAAAAAAAATAAAATTGACCAGATCCTTGGAAACTGGGGAATGTTCGAGCCGGTCATGACGCATCCGGCAGAAAAAAAGCCGGCCGTTGAGTACAGGTTTAGAAATGGCGATACGGTTGAACTCGAAGCGCATAAAATCCACGTAAAAAAACTGCTGGATGATGTAAAAGCGTATCTGAAATCAGACCCCGGGCAACTTGACCGGGGCAAGCTGCGTATCAGCAGCCTCGGTTACAGGCTTGTTCGAAAAAATGAGGAAAAATATATCGGAAACCGGATTGTCCGATGGAAACAAAAATTAATACCCGGAAAAATGCACTTTGATAAAAGAACATCCCTGATTGTCCCGCTGGAAGAAGCAGGCGCCTATTTGCTGACAGCAAAGATGGCCGGTGGTAACACCAGTAAAATTATCATCTGGATTGACGATACGGTGATTGTGAAAAAAATGCTGGATGAAACAGCCTGGTTTTATGTGGCGGATGCCGGCACCGGGAAACCGCTTTCAAAAGTAAATCTTGAATTTTTCGGATACCGCCAGGAAAAAACAGACTGGAAAAAAATGATCGGCCGTCGCTACCACGTGCTCACAACACAGTTTTCCGAATATTCAGACAAAAACGGCCAGGTTCTCCCGGCCCCTGACGATTATGACAGGCACTACCAGTGGGTCATAACAGCAACAACCGACAAAGGACGTCTGGCCTATCTCGGTTTCTCAGGTGTCTGGTATGGGAATTACCATGATCATGAATATAATCAGAAAAAAGTTTTCATAATAACGGATCGCCCGGTCTACAGACCGGATAAGCCTGTCAAGTTCAAAGTCTGGATGAGAAATGCCGGATATGATCTGGACGATGTTTCATCTTATGCCAACCAGAATTTTGCAGTCCGTATCAACAACCCAAAGGGAGAAAAAGTCTTTGACAAGAGCTTAAAGACAGATGCTTTTGGCGGTCTTGAAAGCGAATATTATCTTCCTGACGACGCCACCCCGGGAATATACCACTTTAACATTTCCGGATACAGCGGCGGGCATTTCAGGGTCGAAGAGTACAAAAAGCCTGAATTTGAAGTAACCATTGAAGCACCCGAAGAACCGGTCATGCTGGGTGAGAAGATAACTGCCCGGATAAAAGCTGATTATTATTTTGGCGCCCCGGTAACCAGCGCGAAAGTAAAATATAAAATCCTCCGGTCAGAATACAGTGCCGACTGGTATCCTCCCGGCACCTGGGACTGGTTTTACGGCCCTGGATACTGGTGGTTTACATACGATTATAAGTGGTACACCGGCTGGGACAACTGGGGATGCTCCCGGCCCTGTCTGTGGTGGTGGCCAAAAAGGCATACACCCCCTGAAATTGTTGCCGAAGCTGAAGTGGTGATTGGCAGGGATGGCATCGTCAATGTTGAAATTGACACCTCATTTACAAAAGAGGTTCACGGCAACACGGATCACAGATATGAAATCACGGCGGAAGTGACAGACCGGTCACGGCGAACCATTGTGGGAAAAGGTACGATACTGGTTGCCCGGAAACCGTTCAAAGTCTATGCATGGGTAGACCGGGGCCACTATCGTACGGGCGATGTCGTGCATGCCGATTTTTCCGCCCGAACCCTTGACAACAAACCGGTCAAAGGTAAGGGATTACTCACCCTTTACAAGATCAGTTACAGGGATAAAACGCCTGAAGAAACCATCGTCCAGAAATGGAATATCAGCACAGATGATCAGGGTCGTGCGTCAATACAAATAAAAGCTTCCAAAAAAGGTCAGTACCGGTTGTCCTATAAAGTCACTGACAAAAAAAGCCGCACCATCACGGGCGGGCACATGTTCTGTGTGCGGGGCACAGGGTTTGACGGAAAGAAGTACCGTTTTAATGAAATCGAACTCGTACCCGACAAACGCGAATATGCCCCCGGCGAAAAAGTTCGCCTGATGATCAATACTGACCATGAAAAAAGTACGGTGGTGCTGTTTGTGCGACCGGCCAATGGCGTCTATATCAAGCCAAAAGTGTTGCGACTGAAAGGAAAAAGCCGGATAGAAGATATTAAGGTCACCAAAAAAGATATGCCGAACTTTTTTATTGAAGCCTTTACGGTCCATAATGGCAGGATATACAGCGAAACAAGAGAAATTATTGTACCGCCTGAAAAGCGCGTGTTAAATGTTGATGTCCTTCCTTCTTCAAAAGTTTTGAAACCCGGTGAAAAAATAAAAATTAAAGTGAAACTGACGGATATTACCGGAAAACCTTACAGGGGTTCAACGGTTATGAGTGTATATGACAAATCCGTTGAATACATCGCCGGCGGGTCCAATATCCCGGAGATAAAATCTTTTTTCTGGAAATGGCGAAGGCAGCACCGCCCGGTGACTGAATCCAGCCTGAACCGGTGGTTTGTCAATCTTGTCCTGCCAGGCGCCATTGCCATGGGAAGTCCGGGTATATTCGGACACCTGGTTGCTGATGAGGAAGAAGCAGAACTATGCCGGTCAGGAACTGATCAAATAAAAAAACGGACCATGGCTTCACGTCCGGATTCTTTCAAGTCTAAAGTAATGAAACTCCCTATGGCGGCAACGCCGGAAGCGATGCTGGAAAAAAAAGAAGCGGCTGATGAAGTTCAGCCGGCTGTCCGCAAAGAGTTTGCCGATACAGCTTTCTGGATTGCTTCTCTTGATACCGACCATGAAGGTATCGCGGAAGTCGAATTTTCCATGCCTGAAAACCTGACTGCATGGAAAATAAGAACATGGGCAATGGGTCATGGCACAACTGTCGGTGAAGGCACCGCTGAGGTTGTCACGTCCAGGGATCTTCTGTTGAGGCTTCAGGCCCCCCGCTTTTTTGTGGAAAAAGATGAAGTGGTTCTCTCCGCGAACATCCACAACTATTTAACTGAAAAAAAATCGGTTCGGGCGGTTCTTGAAACAGAAGGCGGGTGTCTTGATATTACAGGCAACGCGTCTCAAACCATGGAAATAGCTGCAAACAATGAAAAACGGGTTGACTGGCGGGTAAAGGTTAAAAAAGAAGGGAACGCTGTTGTCCGTATGAAGGCACTGACTGACACAGAATCCGATGCCATGGAAATGCGTTTTCCCGTTTACGTCCACGGAATGCTGAAAACAGAATCCTTCTGCGGCGTGATCCGGACCGACCAGGATAGTGCATCCCTTGAAATCAACATTCCTGGGAAACGAAAGCCGGAGCAATCAAAAATTGAAACCCGTTATTCTCCCACACTGGCGGGTGCCATGGTGGACGCCCTGCCCTATCTGGTAGAATATCCATACGGATGTACCGAACAGACCCTTAACCGGTTTCTGCCCACTGTCATTACTTACAATATTATAAATGATATGGGTGTTGACCTTAAAGCCATAAAAGAAAAACTGACAAACCTCAATGCCCAGGAAATCGGCAAGGATAAAGACCGTGCCAAACAGTGGAAACGCCGGGACCGGAATCCAGTTTTTGACGAAAAAACAGTGACAGACATGGTCAAAAAAGGACTCAAACGACTCACTGCAATGCAGCTTCCAGACGGCGGCTGGGGATGGTTTTCCGGATGGGGTGAACGTTCTTACCCGCACACAACCGCATATATTATCCACGGCCTTCAGATTGCAGGGAACAATGATATTGCTGTCGTTCCCGGCGTACTTGAACGCGGAATCACCTGGCTCGAAAATTATCAGACTGAAGAAGTGAAAAAACTGAAACAGGCCGATAAAGGGGAAAAGCCCTGGAAGCGTTATGCAGATAGCCTGGATGCATTTGTTTATATGGTCCTTGCGGATGAAGGGCAAGAGAATACAGATATGCGTGATTTCCTCTTTCGTGACCGCAACCGGTACTCTGTATATGGGAAGACCCTGTTTGGAATGGCACTGTATCGGCAGAAGCATCAGAAAAAACTTAATATGGTCCTTCGCAATATTGAACAGTATCTGGTTGAGGATAAGGAGAACCGGACAGCCTGGCTTAATCTGCCAAACAGCAGATACTGGTGGTACTGGTACGGCAGCGAATTTGAGGCCCATGCTTATTACCTGAAGCTCCTGTCTGTAACCAGCCCCAAAAGCAAAAAAGCAGCCGGACTCGTAAAATATTTATTGAACAACCGCAAACATGCCACCTGCTGGAATTCAACCCGCGACACCGCGTTATGCATTGAAGCCATGGCCGATTACCTCAAGGCCAGTGGCGAAGACCAGCCGGATATGACGGTTAGAATTTACATGGATGGCATCATACAAAAAGAGGTCCGCATTACACAGGAAAACCTGTTTACGTTTGACAACAAAATGATTCTCACCGGCAATGACATTACATCCGGAAAGCATACCATTGAAATAAAAAGATCCGGTACAGGCCCGGTATACTTCAACACATATTTAACAAATTTTACACTTGAGGACTTTATTACCCGTGCAGGGCTTGAAATCAAGGTAGACCGAAAATATTACAAACTTGGAGAAGTCGACAAAACCATTAAAGTGGCCGGATCACGCGGACAGGCACTGAATCATAAAGTGGAAAAATACAAACGGAGTGAACTGAAAAATCTTTCAACTGTTAAAATCGGCGACCTTGTTGAAATCGAACTTATCATCCGGAGTAAAAACGATTATGAGTACATCATATTTGAAGACATGAAACCTGCCGGATTCGAACCGGTTGAAGTCAGAAGCGGTTATAATGACAATGACCTGGGAGCTTACATGGAACTTCGCGACAACCGGGTATGTTTTTTCGTGAACAGCCTTGCCAGGGGAAAGCACAGTGTATCATATAGAATGCGGGCTGAAATTCCCGGCAGATTCAGCGCCCTGCCCACGCGGGTACATGCCATGTATGCACCGGAATTGAAGGGGAATTCGGATGAGATCAAGCTGCTTGTTGAGGATTGATTGGAAAACAATGATATTGAATACTGGAGAAATGTAATATTACACTTTTTTCGAAAATTGCCATGACTTTATTACAAAGTATTTATAATATGAGTTGACTTTAATACAAAACATCTTTAATATTACACTGACCATATTACATAATATTAATTTTACACAATAAATACAGACAGTAAATGTTTTATCGAAATATTATTAAAGAACTGCAACATTGGGCCGACAGGGATGACCGGAAACCACTGATATTGCGCGGGGCAAGACAAGTCGGTAAAACGACAGCTGTTGAAATATTTTCAAAGAATTTTGATCAATACATCTATCTTAATCTTGAGAAAAAAGAGGCAGCGGATGTTTTCAACCACAATCTTTCCACAGATGATCTGATTCAGGCAATATATTTATTAAAAAATTTATCTCCGTCAGAAGGAAAAATTCTCCTTTTTATCGATGAAATTCAAAATTCCCCGCAGGCTGTTAAGCAGATGCGCTATTTTTATGAATCCGCAAAACAGCTTCATGTAGTTGCAGCAGGTTCACTGTTTGAGGTTATGACGCAAGACAACCAGGTTTCCTTTCCTGTTGGCAGAGTTGAATATCTTTTCATGTATCCCCTGTCATTTGACGAATTTCTTGCAGCAACAGGAGAAGAACAGGCATTAAAGTATTTTAATACCATTCCATTACCGGATTTTTCTTTTTCAAAGCTCCTTACAATTTTTCATAAATATGTTCTTTTAGGCGGTATGCCGGAAGTCATAAAGACGTACATTGAAAAAAAAGACATCGCCTCCCTTACCCCCATCTATCAGGGCCTCCTGACCGCCTATCTGGATGACGTAAGTAAATATGCCCGGAACAATACAATGGTTCAGGTTATCAGACACACGATAGAGACTTCGCCGCTGGAAGCCGGCAGGCGGATAAAGTTCCATGGGTTTGGCAATTCCAACTACAAATCCAGGGAAATGGGAGAAGCACTTCGGACGCTTGAAAGGGCAATGCTCGTCTATTTGATTTATCCATCAACAGCAACCGAGCCGCCAATCATACCGGACCTGAAAAAATCACCCAGACTTCAATTTCTTGATACCGGACTAATTAATTATTTTGCAGGATTGCAGCAGTTTTTTTTTAAAATGGAAGACCTTCACTCATTTTATCATGGCCTGCTTGCAGAACATAGTGTTGGCCAGGAATTGCTTGCAGTTGATATGAGAACACCCAAAAAGCCGTCTTTCTGGGTACGGGAAAAGAAACAATCAAATGCTGAAGTTGACTATATCATTCCTTCAGGCAAGTATCTTATCCCGGTTGAAGTAAAAGCAGGAAAAACAGGCAGCCTTCGTTCTCTTCAACAATTTATTGAAAGATCCGCCCATCCTTTTGCCGTAAGAATGAATGCAGGACCCGTAGAAAAAGTAAACGCCAAAACAGCAAATGGAATCCCGTATACGCTTCTCAATCTTCCCTATTTTCTGGCCGCAAGGCTCCAATCCTACATAAAGTGGATGATAGAGAAATGACCTGTATGCCCCCATTAGCCCGCCGATTTTGGTTAAAAAAGTGAGGTTTACCCAGGAAAACTTTTATTTTCACCTGGAATGCTGAGACTGTAAAGATATGATTGTTTTATCAGCTTGCTTATGATAGCTATTAGATATTAAAGTCGTGTTTTCAGGGAGTATAATTAATAATGGCAGTATTCGAAAATAAAGAACAAATTATGAACCGCCTCTCAGCACTTGAAAAATATAATGCGTGGGAATCACAAAATCCCTGCAATATTGAAGGGGCAAAAGCAATATCCGCTGTTGGAGATCTGTATAACCTGATTCCTGCCCAGTTTCGTTCGCGTCCGGTAGATCCGGGCGGCATTATAAAAATGCACCGTATGTTCTCACATTTAAGAGCAGGCTATGAGCATTCTTGAGGACACATTAGTTGAAATAACTCAAATTCTGCACGACAATTCCATCCCATACATGATAATCGGCGGCATGGCGAATGCCGTTTGGGGAAAACCTCGATCTACACTTGATATAGACATAACAGTCTGGATTTCACAGAAGGAAACTGAAACCGTCATTTCCTTATTGTCTAATCAATACAGGCCATTAATTTCCGATCCGATGGGATTTATTAATGATACAAGTGTACTTCCTCTTGAATCCAGAAAAGCCAATGTTCGCATTGATCTGATTTTTGGAAAACTGCCATATGAGAAAGATGCCATAGACAGGGCAGTCGACATAACTGTTTCGGGAACTCCAATACGGTTTTGTACACCGGAAGATCTGATATTACATAAAATTATTTCCAGTCGTAAAAAAGATATGGATGATGCTTTTCATGTCGCACTTCGTCAAATGGAAAAACTTGACCTTACCTATATTGAACCCCGTATAAAAGAACTTTCAACAGCACTTGAGCAACCGGAAATTTGGGAAACCTGGGAAAAATGGAAAAAGGCTGAAAAATGAAATATTTGTTTATTTAATTGCCGAATTAACAGCAGAATCATCCTCAATTACAAGAAAAACACTGATATATGAATTACTTGCAGTCATTTTTCAAATCAAACCCAGCTCTTTGCAGAAAGTCTCAACAGGCAGAACACGTATGCCTTTGCGGATGTAATCTTTTCCCCCTGTATGGACCTGGTAAAATTCAGGTATCCGGGTTCGTTCCCTGAAATAATATAAAAATGGATTAATGTCCTTTTCACCGGTTTTACAGTCAACGGCGAACATTGGCTTTCCCTCTTTTAAAACTACAAAATCAATTTCACGTTTATCCGTATCCCGCAAAAAACGAAGTTCCATATTAAATCCTTCGGTATCTTCAATAAAATGACAGTACTTTAACAGCAGGGACGCAATAAAATTTTCAAACCTGGGGCCTTTTTCAGGAATAACGGACCAGTCCCATAAATACAGTTTCTGTTCTTTTTTGACAGCTCTTACCCTGGACGGTCCATAAGGAGAAATACGGAAACAATAATACATTCTTTCAAAAATTGTCACCCATCTTTCTACTGTTTCATGGGCGACCTGAAGCAGTTCTTTTAAATTTTTTATTGAAAGGGGTGATCCTATTCTGTTGGGAAGTTCTCCAGCCAAAAGCTCAAGCAAACTTATTTCCTTTACATTTTCCAGGTCCCTGATGTCCTCATAAATCACCCGCTGAAGCCTTTCCCGCTGCCAGCGACGCCAGAATTTTTCTTCTGCTTTAAGTAATGGCTCCGGAAATCCGCCAAATTTCAGTAGCGTTTCTATGTCACCTTTTGATGGGGTTTTATTCAATTCAGGATAAGAAAAAGGGTGAAGTCGATAATAATGGTACCTTCCCTGGAGAGAATCGCCCCCCTTCCTGTAATGGTCAAGCCGGGCTGATCCGGTAATGATAAATTCAATATCTGATTTGTTTGTATCGTAAAATCCTTTTACAAGATTTCGCCACCGGGAAAATTTGTGTATTTCATCAAGGATGATGATTTTTTCTTTTGACGGCAGTTCTCCTTTCATCAGGGACGACCTGCAGGACAGGTCATCCCAGTTCAAATAAGCAGGATGTTTTTCACTGGACTCGGAGAGAAATGTCAAGGCAAACGTGGTTTTCCCGACCTGTCTTGGGCCCCCGACAAATACCATATTCGCTTTTAAGTCTTCTTTTACCGTTTTTTTTATATACCGGTCATAATATTCTTTTTTCATAGTAAAATCACCTTAACACGATTTTACTCATGAGTAAAGTAGAGTTTATATGATTTTAGCAATACCAGTGG
>JAUXDD010000078.1 GCA_030618465.1 Desulfobacteraceae bacterium | reverse complement strand
TCCCCTGTAGCACCCGGAGCGGATACGGATCAGTTGCTGGCCGAAATCGGGATGAATGATGAGGAAATTGCTGCTTTAAAGAAAAATGAGACGGTGAAGTAACAATTATTCCTTTAGTGCCATAGAATTCAATACATTTCCCATTATGAAAATATTGCAATAAATATGAAAAAACAAACAAAGCCTGTCGGGCGGGATGCTGTCAAAACAGCGCTTATTGAGTCGGCTGCGGAACTTTTTGCAGAACGCGGCATCAAAGATGTATCGTTACGTGAAATTGCCGCCCATGCCGGGGTAAACCTTGGGTTGATCCATCGCCATTTTGGTTCAAAGGAAGTGTTGCGACGGGCTGCCCAGGAATTTCTTGCATCCAAATTCCAGGAACAGCTGGGTGGTTTAACCGATTTTGAAGATACCTTTATGCGATTGCGTCAAATTACTGATAAACGGGTGATTGGTATGCTGACACGCTCTCTCCTGGAAGATTCAGTAAAAAGTGATTATTCCAACAGCTATCTGTTTGTAGAGGGCCTGATGGGTCTGGTCCGTGAAGAACAGGGAAACGGAACGCTAAAATCCGATATGGGAGTGGAGGAAATTGTTATCGGCCTTTTGGCAATGGGGTTTGGCATTGAGTTGTTTAAGGATGTGCTGTTTGTTGCAACCGGCAGTAAAAAGAAACCCTCCCCGAAAAATGTAAATAAAATTATTATGAATTGGATTTCTCTTATTAAAAAATAAATCGTAACACCTTTATCCTTATCGTATGCAATTATATTCTGAAATTCTCAAATCGTAGAAATAATTTAATATCAGCCAAAATTAATCTTCAGGTAAAAAAAACACGTTCAAGGAAAAAAACTTGACAAATAATGTATACAGCCGTATACAGAAAATTGTATGCGTGAGTATACAATTGAGGAATGTGTTTAATCAGAATCAGGGAGGGTTTTAAACCATGGAATACAAAAAAATGGAGTACAAAAAAATCAAAGTTTTACCGGTCATCATGCTTGCAGTTTTGTTGTTTCTATCAGCCTGTGGGGGAGGTGATCCTGAAAAAGCGAGTGTTAATCAAAACCTGGATCTGGGCCGTGGTCCCAATTATGCCGGGGCTTCATGGGTGACCGTACATGGTGATTCCAGGAATTCCGATTACTCACCTTTTGTAGCTGTTGCAGATCTGAAGATTGCCTGGGCTGCACTCGACGGTGCATCCATGGCTGTGGGGCCGACCATAGGACCGGAGGGCAATCTGTATGCAACAACCGGACAGGGGCAGGGAACCAGCCATTTTCATGTCTATGACCGGGACGGAAACCTCCTCTGGGAAAGCCCTGTCATGCAGAGCCTGGACGATCTTGATTATGGCGCATGGATTAATGCCACTGTGATTGATTCTGCAGGAGATGTGTATGTCGCTGATTTAAATCAGTTGTGGGCATATCATCCGGACGGTGAGCTTAAATGGGTGGCAAATCTGAGTGACCAGGGCGCATCCGGCCAGTTTGTGACCCCGGTTATTTCAATTGAGGGACATGTGGGTGGTATCACGACAGATGGAAAAGTGATTTTTTATGACAGGAATACCGGAGAGCTGGTGTGGTCAGTACTCGATCTGCCGGGTGTACCGGGAACTACTGCCGACACAATGCCTTCGCCCGGGCTCCTTCAAGGCGGACTTCTGGAACCGACCTTTGCGCAACCCATGTGGGACCTGGTCTGGGGGAAGGGTATTGAAGTTGCAAATACCCCTGCGGTTCATCCTGTAACCGGACGATTGTTTATTACGGCAGGGGGCGCGACTTCGACAACAGGTGCGTTATATGGTATTGATACCGGCGAAAACGGCCTTTCTATTGCTTTTAATGCGCCTATGGGGGGCGGCAGCGGAACCAGTCCTGCAATCTCACCGGATGGTTCACTTGTTTATGCTGCAGATGATGATGGTGTCATGTTCGCTTTTGATGGCTATTCAGGCGAAGTGGTATGGACACTGACAGAAACCATGGCTGCTGCATCACCTGCTGTCGGGCCGGACGGGACTATTTATTCATACTCTGATTCGAATATTGTGGCAATAAGCGGAACGGACGGCAGTGTTAAATGGAATGTTGATTATGACAGCCTTGCCGCGGAATTCCTGGCACCGCTTGATGTTGCGGAAAGGATCGTAAAAATTGACTGCGTTTTAGTTTTATCCGCCAAAAAGCTATGGGCGGCTATTGATATGGATTATGAAGTTTTAATTGGTGGAAACCCGGCACCTGTGCCGCAGATCAGTTTATTGACCGCCATTGATCCTTCTGACGGGAGTGTTCTCGGTAAAGCCCGGATACGGGATACCTGCGGTGCTATTATCGCTCCGGATAAAGACGGCCGTGTCTATATTTCACTGGGTTCATTTGCCAGTTCGATTATGTATTACGGCCTGGGCAGCGCGCTGCCGGAGGCGGTCAGGATTCAAAATCCTCCCCAGGGCGGTTTTCTTGCACTGGAACCGGTTTCCTATACTGATTATATTCACGAAGCCATTGAATGGGTTCTTGAACTGATTGATGGGGTTTCTACAGATATTTCTACAGCAGCAACCAGCCTGGATATCTGCCGTGCACAGCTGACAGGAACGATGACGGCATTTGGAGATGCTGTTGAGAAGGGAGAAATAAGCAGGTCAACCGCAGATACATGCAGGGAAAAACTGAGCAATGCAGAAACCTTACTGAATGATGCGGTAACTGAACTGGAAGGCGGTAGTCAGGATGTTTCAGGTAAGCTCAGTGATGCAGAGCGTCTTCTGGAAGATTTATTGGCAGATATGTGAGATCAAAAAACACGGTTTATTTTTCCACACACGTATACGTAAATAATAAGAAATGGGAGGCAAATCATGAAACAAAAAAAATCAAGAATACCTGATTTTTTGCACTATGGTTTTGTCCGGTGTTTTACTGCTTCTTATCTCTTGTGACAGCTCAAACCATCAGCCGAATACCGGGCCGAGCTTTTCCTATGAGCGGATTGCCCAGGCACCTGTAGATGAAACTTTTTGCAGTATTGGTGACACGCGCAATTACTGGGCCCCTGATGTTGACCATCCGGTTGATGCCGACAGCGATGATTGTATGGCCAAACGGAACGGGGGCTATGTGTGGGCAATGGCTGGCAGTGGCGATAATCTCTGGTTTGGTACCAATAACAATGGCTGGTGTGGCTGGTTAATAGTGACAGGGATATTTTCATCAACTGAAACATCCCGATGGGTCTGTGAATCATCCGGATCCAATTTCCCCAATCAATCAGACAGTGACGGCAACCCCATTTATCCTGAAAATGGTGTTAGCGTACTGGCAGACTGGCGACCACCTGCTATCTATTACTATAACGTCACAACAGAATAAATGAACCGGATTCAATCAGACCACCCCAAATTTTTGGATTATGTGAACAGAAGTTTTGGCTTCCGTGGTGGTGGCAGCATTGGCGACATTGTGTTTATGGCAGCCAATCCTATTGACCGGACAGATGAAACAGTTTATATCCTCGCTTTTAACGGTGTTACCGACGAATTTATCGACGGGGCATTCATGGCCCTGGGACCCACTATCGGCCCGGAAGGAAATATCTATGCTTCCATCGGAAGAGGAAAAGGGTACATCAATTTCCATGCTTATGACCGGGACGGGATTCTTTACTTTTATACAATTATCGAAAATATTTTGACTAAAATGAAATTTTGACCTATTATAACATCAATTTTTTCAGCATGGATTACTACCGAATAATACTCATTATTATCTTCTGATTCACAACAGCTTCTTTCTCGTGAAATTTTACCGTACATGAATTAAAAGAGATTATGAATAATGATATATGCTGCTGCCGATTCTCTACATCTTCTCCGTTTTCCTGCGGATAATGGCAACGGAGTAAAGCTTGAGAATGTTGTTGATGAAAAAACAAAAGAGAAGGATTCGGACGGCGAAAAATATATTCTTTGCCGGCATTGCGGAAATATTATTACCAGCCCGTCCGAGCGTATTGAAAAGGATGGCTCTCATATGCATACGTTTGCCAATCCCCATGGCGTTGTCTTTGAAATCGGATGTTTCAGATTTGCAAGAGGATGCGGTCATTTCGGGCAGTTTACAGATCAATTCAGCTGGTTCAAGGGATTTGACTGGAAGGTTTCCGTATGCGGAAGATGTCTTACCCACCTGGGATGGCTGTTTAAGGCACATGGCAATGAAGTGTTTCACGGGTTGATACTGGATAAGCTGACTTTTAATGAGGAGTATATATGAATTAAAAATCAGCCCTTTACAATATTCTTGTATACTGATAAAAAACAAATCAACGTCATTTTATCCATCATCCAGATGAGGGAAACAAACTTTTTAAAAATTATCACCCAAAAAAATCGTGGTTTCTTTTTATTTATAATGGGCGGGATTACGGATAGATACTATACATTAGAAGTTCAAAAGGGGAAAAATGTCAAACATAAAAACAGAAAAATTAGCTGTATTAATAGACGCTGATAATGCGCAACCGGCCATTGTTGAAGGCTTATTGACGGAAATCGTAAAATATGGGACTGCCAATGTAAAACGGATTTATGGGGATTGGACAATACCTGACCTAAAAGGATGGAAAGAAGTTTTGTTACAGTATTCAATTCAGCCCATTCAGCAATTTCGATATACTACAGGGAAAAATGCCACTGATAGTGCAATGATAATTGATGCTATGGATTTACTTTATACGAATAAATTTGATGGATTTTGTCTTGTATCCAGTGACAGTGATTTCACTAAATTAGCCTCAAGGATAAGGGAGGCCGGCCTTTTTGTTTTTGGCTTTGGGGAGAAAAAAACTCCCGGACCTTTTGTTTCAGCGTGTGATAAATTTATATTTACCGAAGTCCTCCGATTAAAAGATGATGATGCGGTTAGAATTAATTGCAAAACAGCATCCGAATTAAAGCAGGATTCGAAGCTGGTTAATTTGTTAAGAAGCGCTGTTGAAAATTCTTCTGACGATAGTGGTTGGGCACACCTGGCATCTGTTGGCAGCAATATAGCTAAACAAGCGCCGGCGTTTGATCCACGAAATTATGGATACAAAAAATTAGGTGAACTCGTAGCTGCAACAAAACTATTTCAGATCGATGGAAGAGAGACCGGCGATGGGCATTCAAAATCATTATACTTGAAAGATATAAGAAATAAGTAAATATACGCCTATTACAGAGACAGCAGGTAGGTTTTAAGATTTTTCTTTTTGTTTTTTATTCCAAGCTTCGTTCTGATATTATTCCTGTGAAAGTCGATTGTGCTTGTTGCCAGGTTCAGCAGCACCGCTATTTCCTTGGTTGTTTTGCCCTGCTTTATTAAATCAGCCAGCTGTATTTCAGCAGGGGTCAGGTTTAAATATTCCAGTTTCAACGAACGCATGAAAGGGGATGTAATATCTTTCAGGTTTGATTCCAGTAGTTCAAGAAATATCCTCTGCTTTTCATCAAGTCGGGTGGAAAAAAGCTTGCCAATGTACGGCATAATAATGTCCTTAAAATTGGCAAGTATATTCTCTTCAAGGTTTGCCTTGTCTTTTTCCCTCTTTTTCAGAAGGATTTCCAGTGCTGTATTGGTTTCCTGAAGAGACAACGTCCTCTCCTTTATCAGATCCTCAAGATATTCTTTATGGTTGTTCAGTTTTTTTTCCGATAGTTTGCGGGTTGAGATATCAGTTGTAATAAGGCCCAGTCCATCGCCCACCTTGAAAGCCTGAAGATCCAGATAACGGTCTTTTCCAAATTTTTCAGGGGGGACCACTGCATTTTCAAAATACGGTTCGCCTGTCTCAATAACTTCCAGCAGTTTTTCATACTGCTCCGTCCCAAAAAAATCAGGTATGATTTCCGAAAGGTTTTTTCCTATGATATCATCTTTCTGTGTTCCCTGCGGGAAGATATCCAGACCTGATATGTTTATTTCAACAAGATTCAATGCGGCATCATAAAGCGTAAAATTGTCTGTGGCTGCCTCCATAAACAAGCTCCATTTTTCCTCTGCAAGCATCCTCCCCGTAAGGTTTTTTGAAAATATTACTACACCTTTTATGCTGTCTTCCAGGTCTTTAACCGGATGAAAAACAGATCTGAACCACACTTTTTTCTTCAGGAAAAAATCAAAGTCGTCATATTTTTTTGATTCAGCCGTGCGGACAGCGGTCCGCAGCCTTTTTTTAACAACATCAGCCCGGTTTTTTTCAAAAACTTCATGAATGCTTTTTCCTGTAAATTCATGCGGAGTACCACCCAATATATCAGCGGCAAGGCCGTTAATAAAAAGAAGCACGCCTTTCGTATCAAAATAACTGACCAGAGATCCGGAATATTCTATCAACTGCCTGTACAGTGCCTCATTTTTTTGAAGTGATTTTTCAGCCTGCTTGTGTTTTTCAATCTCAGCACGCAGTTTTTCATTTGTCCGTAAAAGTTTTTCTTCCAACCTCAAGGTTTTTTTCATTGTAATCACCATATTGTTTTATGATTTCAAGCCCAATAGCATGGGAGTGATTTTTTTGCAATTAGAAAAATATGGGGGAGTTGCACATATTTACCCCATGGTTTTCTCATATTGAATTTCTGGTGTTTATTTATTAAATGTTATAAAAGATAATGTAGAAACCAGACAGACAATTTTCACAGTTAACAGGAGAAGCGCTATGGGTATTTGTATTCAGGGAAGCACGCTTAAGGAAATTGTGGCGGAAAGAGAGCGTCTTTTCGCAGAAACCGGTTGTGCATACGGTCTGAAAAAGCTTGAACTGGTTGAAAAAGATCCCGCCAAGTTCATGCGGTTTCAGATGAGACTCGTTGCCTCATGCATTAACTCCAGGGAATCGGCCAAACTGATTTCAGCAAATCCCATGTCCATGGTACAGGGGGAACTGCTCTTCATGCTGGCAAATGCTGAAGGAGATGTTATTTCAGCATCCTACGGGCTGGCAGGGCACATCCAGTGCATGCCGTTTATCATCAAAAATATTGCCGAACTGGATTTTGAAGACAACCCGGGTATTGAGAAGGGAGATATATTCTCCTGTAATGATCCCATGTACGGCCCCCCGCACAATGCGGACTGTTATACCTGGATGCCTGTTTTTTATGAAGGTGAACTGGTCAGCTGGACTGTGGGGCTGAACCATATTGTTGATGTGGGCGGTATTCAGCCCGGGGGTCTGGGCGTTGTATCGCCAAATATTTTCACTGACGGATTCACCTACCCGCCCACAAAAACCGGGGCAAACTTCAAACAGCACAAATGGTGGGAACTGCACTGGAAACGGCGCACCCGGACCGAAATGTTCAATGTGCTGGATGACAAGATGCGTGCTGCAGGAATCACATCGCTTCATGATCGCATCCTGGAAATCATTGACGAATTTGGGGTTGATTACTACCGGCAGGGGATGAAAGAGATCATCGAGAGGGAGCGACGCATTCTTGTGGAACGAATTAAATCCCAGGCCGTGCCCGGGAAATACCGGTATCTCCAGTTAAGCGCCGTTAATTATAAAGGAACCCTGGGCAAGCTCTGGCCCAATTCAAACAGGAACTGGCTCATCCATAAAACCGGCGAATTGAATATTCGTCCGGACGGCACGCTGCTCACCGACCTGGAAGGGCTCACCAGTGAAGGCGAGTTCCATGCCAATGCCTATGAACCGGCGGTGAGGATGCTCACATCCCTTGGCATGTGGCCCATGTTTGCATATACTGAAACCATCAATTCGTCGCTTCTTTATATGACGGACTGGAACATCCCGCCGGGCAGCATGTTTAACCCCCAGAATCCATATGCCGGAACGGTTATGGGTCTGGGCGTCATTGCCGGATATATCTTTCTTTTCCATAATTGTCTCAGCCAGGCTTTTTTCAGCCGGGGATTTTTAGAAGAAACATTCCCTGCAGACGGCACAGCAGGGGGATACGGGGCCGCAGGAACGCTTGAAGATGGATTCCAGTGGGCCGGCGGTGACATGTCGCTGATTACCTGCCAGAGTCAGGCCGGCAACCCATTCCATGATGGTTTTGATTCATCAGTGTGTTCACCCAACCCGGCATCAGATATTGGTGAAACAGAGGTGGTGGAGTTCCTGCTGCCCACCCAGGTCCACCTGGGTAAAAAACTGATCCCGGATTATTGCGGGCACGGAAAATTCAGGGGCGGGCTTGGCATCGGCACTCTCCAGATGGTCAACAAACCGGGCAGATCACTGATTCTAAATGCATTTGCCGCAACCGACAGCATGGGCGCCTGCGCCATGGGCCGAAACGGCGGGTATCCGGGCGCTAATGATATTGTTGTGTTTGTCAACGATACCAATATCCGGGAAATTATTGAAAAAGAGAGTGATTATCCCAGAGATTTTGTTGAAATACGGGAATGGATGGAAGAAGGCAAACTGACGGCGGGAGATGTCCAGATATATAAAGGCCCCACACCCAGTATACCGTGCCGGGACGGAGATCTGTTCGCCATAGCCGCCGGTTCCAAGGGCGGATGGGGTGACGCACTGGAACGAAAATACGAACTGATTGAAAACGATATTGAACTGGACTGGATTACCAGGGAAACATCAAAAACCGTATACGGCGTTATCGTAAATGATGAGGGCAAAGTGGATAAAGATGCCAGCGATCAGCTTCGAAAGGAGATGTTCGAAAAACGGCTGGAACGGTCCATGGACGCAAAAGACTGGTGGAAGCAGGAAAGAGATAAAGTTCTTGAAAAAGGATGGCACGAAGATGTGAAAAATATGTACGCAGACTGCCTGAAATATAACAAATTCAAAAATGAGTTTTTCGGCATGTGGCAGCTTCCCGATGATTACCGGATACCCGGATATAAGGAGGAATAATCATGAAAAATAACGGTGACGGATTTAATAAAGATAATTTCAAGCGTCTGGTTGACGGTGAACTGCCCTGGGAAGAAGTTAAAAAAGTCATTCGCATGGACCCCAAGGATGCCAACCGGTTTGAAAAATATATTGAAATACTCCAGGAAAAAGTGACCTGGGATGACAGAATACTGCTCCGCATATCCGACCATTTGTATATTGTTTTAAAAGACGACGACAACAGGATCGTAAAATGTGACTGCGGGTACGAACTCGGGGATTACCGCGTAAACTGGAAACTGAATTGTCGTGTTTATGTCCGGGATACGGATGAAGCGATTGCAGAAGTTATTACCGTACCGGAAGCCCGGCATAACACGGAGCTGGTTGAGATGAGGGAATTTTACTGCCCCGGCTGCCTGGCACTCCTGGGCGTGGAAGTGGTGCCACAGGGATATCCCCCTATATTTGAAATGTTTCCGGATCTGGATAGTTTTTATCGTGAATGGCTGAATGATCCCCTGCCGGATGAAAATCCGGAATGGTTTGAGGACAAAACAATAGAACAGACCGCTAAATGGGCAAAGGAGGTGTAATATGTCGGAAAAATCAGATGAAAAAAAATACATTGTTGCCCAGGATGCGGGCGGATCCATGACAGACTGTTTTCTCGTTGATACGGACGGAAATTTTTCAACCGGAAAATTCATTACCCATACGGAAGCGGAAAAAATCAGCTACATGGGAGCGTTAAATGATGCTGCTGCAAAATGGGGCATGGATTCAAAACAGATTCATAAACAGGCCCTTTCGTGTACCTATACCGGAACTTCCATGATTAACATCCTTGTGACCCAGGGGGGCAGTGATGTGGGTCTGATGATAACCAAAGGTTTTGCCCATACGCCCATCATTGAAAGGGGGCTCACATGGATTGGCCAGACCTATGAAGATATCCTGCATCAGCAGCTCCATGAACATACGCCCTGGCTGGTGCACCCCCACAATATCAAGGAAGTGGCTGAGAGAATCAGTGTGGGCAGTTATTATATGCAGCACCACTCCATGCCGGGTACAGTTATCATTCCCATGAACGAAAAAGATGTGGTTAAAGGCGTGAATGAACTGCTGGACAACGGCGTTGAAATTATCGGCTGCATGACGCTTGGTTCCTTTGCCAACACGGTCCATGAAAACCGGATAGCGGAAATCGCAAAGGAAGTGATCGCAGGGCGCGGCCTGGAAATCCCGGTGGTTACGTCAAATGAAATGTGTTCGGTGCCCAATGAAACCGAACGACTCAAAACCCTTCTTATCCAGTGCTATATCCAGGAAACCGCGCGAAAAGCACTTGTTACTGTTGAAAATGCCGCAAAGGAAGAAGGCTATGAACGGGATCTTATGACTCTACTGGGTTACGGGGCTGCCGCTACCGTCCATTATCCCAAACTGGCCGAGGCTGTTGCGTCCGGTCCCACCGGTGGTCTGCTGGGTGGAAAATTTCTGTCCGAGTTCCTTGACCTGCCCAATATCGTATGCTGGGACCTGGGATGTACCACCTGCGATGTGGGGCTGATCGCGGGTGGTCTGCTCCCGGTGAACAAATCACCTGAATTCGCAGGGCATAAAGTCAGGATGCCCATGATTGCCATTGACTGCCTGGGTGCAGGGTGCAGTCATGTTGTGCATGCCGATCCTGTGAGCGGCAGAATTACTATCGGCCCTGAAAGTGTCCGGGCAGATCTGGGCACCATGTATAAATCTGACGAAATCACCATTGGCGACATTGATATGACACTGGGATATGTGAATCCCGATTATTATCTTGGTGGCACCATTAAGGTGAATCCGCAACGGGCAAAAAGTGAACTGACAAAGCGGGTGGCCGAACCCCTTGGCCAGGATGTGTATGACATATCGTTGAAAATCCTTGATCTGCTTCATGACAAGGTCATCAATCATATCAACGGCATCATGCTTTCAAAAGGATTGAATCCGGCAGAATTCACCCTCCTTGTCTACGGTGCGGCCGGCCCTCTTCACCTGTGGGGTATTGACCGGGCCATCAATTTCAAGGAAGTCATCGTGGTCCCATGGGCAGCTGTATTCTCTTCATTTGGTGTTGCTGCGGCTGATTATTTTCATCGGTATGACAAGGCCGTCACCTTTTTTCTGACCCCGGACATGACCGATGACGTGAAGATGATGCAGGGTCAGGTGCTGAGCCAGACCTGGGCAGAGCTTGAAGAAAGGGGTTACAGGGAACTGGAATCAGAAGGATTTTCCCACGACGAGATCACTTTCAGGTACGGGATATCATGCCGTTACATCGGGCAGTTGTCCAACTGGGAAGTCCCGGTGGAAGTGGGCCAGGTGGAATCCATTGATGACCTTGATAAAATAATCGGTGCCTTTGAAGAGAACTATACCAATATCTATCCTTCAGGCGCCCGTTTTCCTGAATCCGGTTACCAGATAACCGAAATTTATCTGGAGGCGGCAGCAGATAAACCCAAACCGGTGATCAGTTCATATCCACTCCAGGGCAAGGAGCCGGCAAAGGATGCCCATAAGGGCCAGCGAAAAGCATTCATGGACGGTGAATGGATGATGTTTGACGTGTTTGAACAGGACCTGCTCGAACCGGGCAACAGGATTGACGGCCCTGCCATTATCGAGCATACGCAGACCACATTCATGATACCGTCCCAGAATTATGTGGAAATGGATAAGTATAAGTTTATGCGGTACCGGAGGAAAGAATAGAAGACAGTACCTAAAGTTACAAATACGCTTGCTCTATTTACCAATAAACTTCAATGCATTTTCTCCGGCCATTCGTCCTGAATTAACGGCAAACCCCAATGCCGTTCCGGCGGCAGATGCATCATACGTATCACCGTATAAGCCGCCGGCGCAGTTCCCCCCGGCATAGAGACCTGGAATTATGTTAAAATCCTTGTCCAGAACTTCCGTTTTATGGTTGATTTTTATTCCCCCGAGTGTTCCGGTCATTGACGGATAGCCCCGTATGGCAAAAAACGGCGGGACGGTTACCGACCGCAGGTATTTGGACTTTTTGGTAAACAATGCATCATGCTTCTGTTCGCAGAATTGATTATATTCTTCCACCGTAGCCTTTAATTCCTGGCTGGCCACTTCAATTTTATCCGCCAGCTCTTCTATGGTATCGGCGGTAAATACTTCACCGTCATTGATGCCGTCTTTTAAGCTGTCTTCAAGCTTATCCAGCTTTGTTTTCGGGGGAATATACATCCCCATGTTGTAATCAACCCCTTCGTTAATCAGATATTTTTTTGTATTTTCGTCAAAAACAGTAAACATGATCTGGTTTTTCTGGTTGGCCTGGGCATTGCCCACCAGTGGGAACCGCAGTAGACCTTCATCACAGAAACGTTCACCCATTTGATTGATCCAGAGGTATGGCTGGCAAAGTGCGGCTTTCAGGTGGGTTACGCCTTTTTCTGTCTTAACCCCGGGGGTTATTAGCTGTAACACATCGGTGCCATGGGGCGCCGCACCGATTTCCCATGCCATTAACATGCCGTCACCGGTTTTTCCCATATTTCCCCTGGGAAGCAGGTTTGTGCCCGCATCCGTATATTTTTCAAGAAGCTCTTTGCTGTTGGCAAACCCGCCATCGGCAATCAATACGGTTTTTGTTTCGATATGGAGGGTTTTACCATCACTATTTTTAGCAATGACTCCGGAAATACGACCATTTTCAACAACCAGTTTTTTTGCCGGTGTTTTTTTCAAGATTTGAACGTTCTCCATCGCTTCCAGATGTTCACGAAGCGTTCTTACCAGCGCTGCGCCAAAGCCTTTGATGGTATGCCATGTGCGTGATGCTCCGGGATACAGTGATCCCGGTTCGATGAATTCAACTCCCAGTTCCTGGAGCCAGTCAATGGTATTTG
>JAUXDD010000081.1 GCA_030618465.1 Desulfobacteraceae bacterium | reverse complement strand
GTTTATAACGCCCATGCCGTATTGAAAATGTAAAAAACTTCCCCCTTTCGTAAAGAAAGGAGTAAAGCTTCCCCCTTTGAAAAGGGGGACCGAGGGGGATTTTATGATTGATAAAAATCCTTAAGTTAACGGCATTAATTAAGTACCCCCGTGAATGAATACCGGGTTTGGTTGCAGCAACTGTTCTGTTCAGAAGGCAAAGCCTGCTGGACTCTGACCTTGCACTAAGGGCAAGGACTAAAGTGCCCTGTATAGATAAGGAATGAATATGACGAGACCTATCGACAAGCTGTTTACCGGCGAAAAAGAAAAAAAAGGCACCATTCACCCGGCAGCTACCGTCGTACTGTTACGGGACTGTGACCAGGGCATTGAAGTCTTATTGTTGCGCCGCAGCAGCAAACTCAAGTTCGTTGGCGGTGCATGGGTGTTTCCCGGCGGCAGAATCGACAAAGAGGATTTCCAGAAAGGCAACTCCTCCGATACAGATACCGCCGCAAAGAATGCGGCTGTCCGGGAAACAAAGGAGGAGGCGGGGCTTGTTATTTCCCCTGACGACCTCATCTATTTTTCCCACTGGACCACACCGCCGGAAAGCCCGAAACGCTACGACACATGGTTCTTTATTGCCGGAGTGGATTCAGGCCAGGTAGCTGTGGATGGCGGTGAAATGAAGGAACACCGCTGGTTTCATCCGGGAAAAGCACTATTGGCCGTGCAAAAAAAAGAAATTGAACTGATGCCTCCGACAATCTTAACGATTACCGATCTTGCCCGGTTTTCATCCGTAAAAAAAACACTTGAATACTACCGGAATCGTCCGCCCTCACGATTTCTTCCCCATGTCCTCCCCGCCCCCGGCGGGATCGCGATCCTTTATACCGGTGATGCAGGTTATGAGTCCAGAGACCTGGATGCACCCGGTGCAAGAAACCGTTTCTGGATGGTGGAGAGCGGCTGGAAGTATGAAAAGTCAGGATAACCCATGATGATAAACCGTCGAAAATTTATCAATAAGCTCTTTTCCGGCTTAAAAAATCTGTTCTGCTTAAAACTCTTTTCCCTTTCATTCCTTGAAATTTCCGCGGGCGCGTCATCAAGTAACAATGCTTTGGATTTTCTTTCAGGACAATACTCGTTAAAAGAATTTGTGCAGAAAAAAATGCATCATGGCAAAAATTATTTTATCAATCCTTTTAGCAGAAAAAAAGTATGGAGTCCGTGGAAATGTCTCGGCCTTCTCTTTTCTAATAATCACTTTAATGAATTTTATAAAGACGAACCAAAGTCACGAATTTTTATTGATTGGGAAAAAATACGGAATGATAAAAGACTTAGCATCACATTTATCAAACACGCCTGTTTAATGATCAAAGACGGTGATACATTCATCCTTATTGACCCCATTTTTAACGGGTTGACCTTCTTTAAAGACTTCACCCCCCTGGCATTTGATTTAAAAGACATGCCCAAACCCGACTACGTGCTGATCACCCATGGGCATTATGATCATCTGGACAGATCCTCCCTTGACCAGTTGGGCCGCCATGCCCATGTAATCACCCCGCTGGGTTATAAAAAAATATTGAATGACTTCAAATTTCAAAAGTTGACGGAACTGGACTGGTTCAGTTCTTTTTCTTCGGATAAACTGGAAATCATCCTTCTGCCATGCAATCACTGGACCATGCGGAATCCCATTTCCGGTCCCAATCGTTCCCTGTGGGGCTCATTTCTCATCCGAACATCCGGCGGTATGACCATTTTTGTATCCGGTGACAGTGCCTATTCCGAATGTTTCTCCGAACTCGGGAAAATGTTTGACATTGACCTGGCCATATTTAACCTGGGGGCTTATGAACCCAGGTGGTTCATGGCCCAAAGCCACATGAATCCGGAAGAAACTGTCTGCGCCTTTGAAGAGCTGAATGCAAAGCGCCTGTTTATTGTTCACTGGGGTACCTTTCGACTGGGGTATGAACCCGTCCACTTTCCGCCCATTCAACTCAAAAAAGCTTTGGAGGAAAAGGGACTGGTTGACCGGTTGATTGATATTAAACACGGGCAGACCCTGTTTCAGGAATGATTGAAAAACTTACCGTCCGAAACCTCAATGATTCTATCCGCAATTCTTTTAACCTGGTCGAGATAATGAGAAACCATAAGAATGGTACACTGTTTTTTTAATTGAACCAGGAGGTCTTCAATCACCGTACTTGCAGTCTCATCCAGAGAAGCGGTCGGTTCATCCAGCAAGAGAACTTCAGGTTCAAGAATCAATGCCCTTGCAATACACAACCGCTGCTGTTGTCCCCCTGACAGGGATCTTGCATCATCGTTCAGGCGGGCTTTGACTTCATTCCACAGAAAGGCTTTTTTCAATGCCTGTTCCGCTTTTTCACTGATCTGTTTCCTGTCTTTGCATCCTTTCAGTTTTAAGGGGAATGAGACGTTTTTCATGATACTCATGGGAAGGGGATTGGGCGTCTGGAAAACCATTCCGACTTTGCACCGCAAAGCAGGAAGATCAAAAGACGGATCGTAAATATTCCGATAGGTATCGTCAAACAGGATCGATACCTGTCCTTCCATTTTTGCATTTGGCGTGCCTTCCCACAGGCGGTTCAGAACGGTTAAAAAGGTAGACTTGCCAATGCCCGAAGGACCGGTTATTGCCGTTATTGTCTGCTCGTCAAATTCCACCGAGATATCATTCAGCACAATGGTTTTATCATAAGCAAACATCAGGTTTTTAATTTTTATTTTGGGTGTCTGGTTCAATTTATATCCTCGTTAAAAACGATAGAACATGTGAATGGAAAGCCGTCGTTTGATAAAAAACGCCAGGGAATAGAGTGCCACACAAATCATTATTAAAATAATCGCCGCACTGTATCCGCTCATCAGTTCTTCGGAATTGGCATATTGGGATGAAATGTAGTAAATATAAAATGGCAGCGCTTCATAACCGGCCATGATTGATTTTGGAATTCCTGCTGTGGCAACCACACCGGTCAGCATGATAACGGAGGTATCCTCTGCGCACCTGCCGATTGAAAGGACAACACCACTAACGATCCCTGAGAGTGAACGGGGGATGAGTACATAAACAATATTCTGGAAACGTGAAGCGCCAAGGGCCACGGCAGTCATTCGGGTTTGCTCCGGAATATTTTCAATCGCTGTCTGAGTTGTCCGTATCAGGTAGGGAAGCACGAGAAATGCCAGTGACAGTGCAGATACCAGCAGGCATGGATACATGTTTCCCATAAAATGATGATGCAGGAATACGGCTGCGGAAAATCCGAAAAGACCGATGACAATTGACGGTATGCCCGCCAGAATATCAAAAAACAGACCGAACAGGTATTTGATTTTCCGGTTTGCATATTCCGCCATGTAGATTCCGGCGGCTATCCCCACCGGTATGGCAATGCTGACAGACAGTACCACCAGTATCAACGTCCCGAAAATTGCCGGTAACAAGCCGTCAAAAACAGGCTGACGCAGCAGCAGTGCATCCAGGGGACGAACATCGTCGAATATCAGGGTTAGATTGATGCCCGAAAATCCCATGTAAAAAAGATATCCCAGTATACATCCCACTGATCCCAGAAGGATAACGCCGCAGGCCCTGGCATAGAAAATAACCATTTTTTCCATTATTTGATTCATCGTATTTTTGGCTCCAAAATCATACTAATGCTGCGGATGATCAACACCATCAGGCTTGTAAACACATAAAGAACAATGCCGCATGCAAATAATGTCCGGAATTCAACACTGTCAAAATCAGCAGCGATCACCAGTGCGATGTGGGCGGTAAGGGTTCGTGCAGAGTCAAAAACAGACCCGGGGACCGCTACTGCATTTCCGGCAATCATCAGCGCGATCAGGGTATCACCCATGGCCCGTCCCAGTGACAATAAAATCCCGGCAAAAATACCCTGAAGCGAACATGGAATAATAACAAAAAAAAGTTTCTGGGATCGGGTGCCGCCAAGCGCGTCAACGGCATCCGTGTATCGTCCGGGAACCTGGGAAAAACTGTCTGAAAATAAAAGAATCATTGTGGGAGAAATCAGTATGGCAAGAAGCAGGGATGCGCTCAGGATGCACATGCCGGAACCGCTTTCAAATATTTCGCGGATAAACGGTACGATGAGAAAAATCCCGACAAATCCGTAGATGACCGTTGGGATACCGGTCATCATCTGCACGATCCATTTCAGAAACCGGGAAATGGTTTTCCCGGAAAAAAGGGTGATTAAAACAGCACATCCCAGACTCAGCGGAATGCTGAATAACATGGCCAGAAAAGCAATGGACAGCGTGCCTGCTATCATCGGATAGATGCCGAAAGCATCCTGGTGCGGTAACCAGTTGCCGGACAACATGGAAAAAAAATGACCTTCCCGGATCAAAGGAAAGCCGAGAAAGAACATGAATCCAAAAATGGATATGGTTATCAAAACACTGATAACCGCAGCCAGCAGCAGCCATTTTTCTATAATTCGTTCCAGCGATATTCTACCGGACCGGTATGAATCCCTTTTCTGAAACAATTTTTTGGCCTTCCGGGCTGAACAGATAATCGAGAAGCAGCCTGGTCAATGTATCGGGCTCCCCCTTTGTGTTGCTGTACAACCCCCTTGCAATGGTATACGTACCATTTTTTACCGTGTCAATTGTGGGAACAATTCCATCCAGGGCAACAGGCGCCACACTGTTGTCAATGTGTCCGACCGAAGCATATCCAATGGCATACGGATCGTTTGCAACAGCAGACTTCATCGCGCCATTGGAAACCACAAAATTTGCCCGTGGAATGATCTCTCCCTTATCAATGGCTTTTTTCCAGAACACCGCCCGTGTTCCACTGCTGTTGTCCCTTGTGTAGATATTGATTTGTCTGTCCGGTCCTGAAAGTGTTTTCCAGTTTGTGATCTTACCGGTAAAAATATCTTTAAGCTGCTGTTTTGTCAGACTCCTGACCGGATTCGCAGGATTTACAACAACGCCGACACCATCAATGGCCCATTTGAACATTTTCAATCCATATTTTTCAATTTCTTCATCTTTTGCCTTTCGTCCGGAATTCCCGATATTTACCAGCCCTTCCCCCACCTGTTTAATCCCTGCGCCTGATCCGCCGCCGGCAATGGTGATCTGTATGTTGCCGCTGGTCTGCATGATCCGTTTGGCAGCTTCTTTCATTACCGGGATATGAGCGGTTCCACCTGCAATTTTAATGGTACCGCTTACATTTTTAAACGGGGCAAGGGCGTCTGCATAAAGACTGCCCGCCATAAAAATACCAGAAACAATTACTGCAATAACTACATTCAACCGATATTCCATCCATAGCTTTATCATATTCTTTTTTCCTGTGACCTTATGATATTTAGATAATATTCCAAAATATTAGCGCCCCTGCGAGAGCATTATTATTGAGAACGACGAGCCATACCCGTTTCGGTCTCTTTTTTAAAAAATACTGCCATATCCTCTATTATCATATACAACGACGGCACCAGCACCAGGGTTATAAGGGTGGCAAAAACAATCCCGAATCCAAGGGAAACCGCCATGGGAATCATAAAACGGGCCTGCCGGGAAGTTTCAAAAATCATTGGCGACAGACCGCCAAAGGTAGTCAGCGTCGTCAGGATGATAGGCCGAAACCGGTGAATACCCGATGCATGGATGGCGTCAAATGCAGTCATCCCGTTATTCCTGCGACGGTTGGTAAAATCAATGAGAATCAGGGAGTCGTTTACCACAACGCCGGTAAGCGCAACCACTCCAAAAAGGCTCATGACCGACAGACTGTATCCCATCAGGAGATGTCCCACAACAACACCTACTATCCCAAAGGGTATGCATGACATGATAATCAGAGGCTGGAAGTAGCTCCTGAAAGGAATCGCCAGCATGCAGTAGATGACCAGCAGGGCAATCAACAAACCGGTGATCAGGCTGTCAATGCTTTCCCGCATTTCCGCCTGTCTGCCTTCAAAACTGAATGTCAGGCCGGGGTATTGATCCTGCAGCGCAGGCAGAATTTCTGATTTCAGGGTTGCAATAACCGTATTGGTCTCCGAACGGGGAACCACATCAGCGGTAACGGAAACGACGCGTCGCCCTGCACGCCTGTCAATGGAAGTGTACGCCCTGCCCGGAGTCATGGTGACAACCTCCCGAAGCAGGGCCTCCCTGCCGTCGGTTGCCCGAATAATCAGGTTATCCAGTGCATATTGCGAGTTTCTCTCTTCTTCAGGCAGCCTGACAATGATTTTCACTTCATTGCGTTCCCGCTGAAGGCGAAGGGCTTCAGCACCGTAAAAGGCATGACGTACCATCACGGCCACATCCCTGGCACGAAACCCCCTCAATTCACCCTGAGGCAGCATCTTGAAATCGAACTGCTGTTTTCCTTTAGCGGATCCGTCGTCCACATCCTTTACCTTGGGGAAAAACGCCAGTTCCTCCGCCAGTCCACGACTGGCTGCTTTCAGTACGGGAATGCTCCGATGGCTCAGTTCCACGGTAAGGCTTTTCCCGGAACCGGGACCACCCCGATCCGACTGGAACATAATAAATTCCAGCCCGGGAATTTCATCCACAGCATCCCGCCAGGCTTCTGTTAGAGCGGCAGTGGACATGGTTCGAATCTTTGGAGGTGTAAGATAAACCATGGCAGTAACAACATTCTCCCGCACATGAGAAAAAATCCCCTTGCTGAGCTTTTCACCGCCGTTTTCATCAACAACCTGTTGGGCTGCGTTCACGATCTGATTCTGAACAGCTGAAACTTTTAATGCGGATGTGCCATAAGGGAGTGTGGCATTAACATATGCATAATCCGATTCCACACGGGGAAACAGGGTCATACCCATCCGGCCGCTCATGATGTACCCGACGGTTATAGTAAAAATGGCTATCCCGACGGCCACGGTAATATAGCGGTGGCGAAGCACCAGGTCAAGAATCGCACCGTAACGTATTTTTACAAACCCGGTGAAGGCGCTACCAAACATCTGCTGACGCGTGGCCAGCCATTTCATGACCGGATTGTTGCTTACCGGCCGCTTCTGATGCCCCAGGTGGGCTGGCAGGATAAACAGACTTTCAATAAGCGAAACCGCAAAAACCGTGATAACTACCATGGGAATCAGTTTAAATATTTTTCCCAGCACACCGGGAACAAACAACATGGGTATAAACGCAATAATGTTCGTAAAAATACTGAAACATACAGGAACGGCAATCTCCCTTGCGCCATGGATGGCCGCCGGAAGAAATTCCATCCCTTCCTGGCGGTTATAGTAAATATTTTCCCCCACAACAATGGCATCATCAACTACAATACCCAGAGTTACGATAAAGGCAAACATGGATATCAGGTTAATGGAAAAATCTGTAACCGGTAAAAAAAGAAAGGCCCCCAGCATGGAAATCGGAATGCCAAGGCTTACCCAGAATGCCAGCCGGATCTCCAGAAACAGTGCCAGAAAAATAAAAACCAGGCAAAGCCCCATCAGCCCGTTTTTGATGAGCAGCTCTGCACGCTGCCCGTAAGTTTCCGAGCGATCCCTTACCAGGGCTATGTCAATCCCTTCCGGCAGCATGACCTGAAAGAGGTCAATGCGCGCTTTTACAGCCCGGGCCACTTCAATGGGTTTTTGATCGCCTATGCGGTATACTTCCACCATAACAGCCGGTTTGCCGTTAAATGTGGCGTAAATATCAGATTCGGCAAATCCGTCCCGGATATCCGCAATATCGCCGAGCCGAACGCGGGAGCCGTCCGTATGAGTAATAACAGAAATTTCAGCATATTCCTTTGCCACATCCCGGCGCTCTTTCATCCGGACAAGGATTTCACCGCCGGCCGTCTTCAGACTGCCGCCCGGCAGCTCTATGGAAATCTCTCGAATCCGGTCCGCCACTTCGCCGATGGTCAAATTATAACGACGAAGCTGGTCCATGGAAATATTCACCTGGATTTCATAATCCCGGACACCGTCCAGCATTACCTGTGTGATTTTCGGGTCCTGCAACAGCATATCACGGAGTTGTTCGGCTTTTTCCCTGAGAACTTTTTCTTCCTGATTTCCGTAAACCACATACGAGACCACTTCGCGCTTACGGGTGGAAACGGTTACACGTGGCTCTTCCGCTTCTTCCGGAAATGTGGTGATCGCATCGATCTCACTTTTAATTTCCTGGGAAAACTGGCCCAGATCAGTACCTTCAATCGCTTCTACGGAGATAAATGCCCTGCCTTCTGATGCCGTGGAAAGAATTTCATCCACATTATCCAGGCCTTCGACAGCTTCTTCAATTGCCAGGATAATCCCCCGCTCCACTTCTTCGGGACCGGACCCGGGATAAGGGACAGAAATGAATACGGCCCCCCGATCAAATGCAGGGAACACTTCCTGTTTGATCTGGCTAAGAACAATAAAACCGCCGACCAGAAAAAAAGCCATCAACAGATTGGCCGCCACCGGGTGGCCGGCCATCCAGGCAATCGGGCCTTTTTTTTGTTCAGGGTTATTGGCGTTGTTCATGTTTATCTGTTTTACTTTTTTCTGGTTCATCATATACGCGAAGCGACATCCCCGCAACCGGCGATGCCAGTTCCGATATTACAATGGCATCTCCGGGGTTTAATCCTCTGCCCACATAAGCTGTCTGCATTCCTTTCCAGACGACTTGAACAGGCCTGACAGCCAGTTTTCCATCAACTGCCAGCCACAGGGTTCCTTTGTCCCTTAAGACGGAAACCGGAACAGGTAAAACATTATTCACTGTTTTACCTTCTATCAAAACCGACACATAGCTTCCCAGTAAAAGTTTCCCTTTTCCTGAATTTTTTAAAGACAGGGGATCATCCATCTTGATCAGGACTTCGGCCATTTTACTTTTGCTGTTTAATTCGCCCAGCAGACGGATCACTTCACCACTGCGGGCCTCCCCGCTCTGGATTTGACTGCGGACAGGACTTCCCCTGTCGCTATTTTCCCCGGGAATCATAATCCACCGGAGCCGATCAACCGGCACAGCCACCTCAATCCAATACTCATCCGTACCCACAAGCGTGGCCAGCACCCCATGTGCTGATATTTCCGATCCTTTTTCCACATTCCGGTATGTGACAATGCTGTTAAACGGCGCTTTTACTACAGTCCGCGCCAGATCGAGCCGGGCCTGCGCCAGGTTTACCCGGGCCGTCTCAATATCCGCTTCCGCCTTTACCAGTTGGGGTTTTCGCAGAGCAAGATCGGAATTTCCCATCTCTTTTCCGGATGTGCTTTGCAGCAGTTTGATCTCTTCCCGTGCCACATCCTGATGCCCCATTTCCAGCTCAAAATTGGCCTGGGCCTGGTTGACCCGGCTGATTCGGTTTCGAACGGTAAGCTCAAAATCCTGGGGATCGAGTTTAAGAATCACGTCACCTTCCCGGAACACGCCGCCGGGCTCAAATGCAGATGCAGTCTCCATGACCTGCCCCCTCACCCGGGCCTTTAAGGTAATTTTCCTTGCAGGAATCACGGTGCCCATAGCGGAAATAACAACCTGATGGTTCCCGGTTGCCGCTTTCATTACTTCTACAAGGGGTGCCTCCCGGCTGGGTTTATCCCGCTTTGCCCTGGGCTTTGTGATATATATATAATAAGCCAGCCCCAGGCCGATCATAATAATCAGAACGGGAAGGACTGATCGGATGGTTTTTCTTAACGTTATATGCATCTGAGTTCCTTATTAATAAATTTTACGGATAATATTAATTTCGCAGGGGCAGCCCCATGTGTCCGCCCCTACATTAGATCATTTTTGTTCACCCCTTCCGGTGTCAACACCCGTGTCCAGCTTCCGCCAAGCGCACGATAGAGTGAAATACGATACTTAAACAATGTCGCTCTCTGTCGAATTATCTCCCTTTGCAGTTCCTGTTCACTGATCTGTTCGAGAAGAAACGGCAGAAAGTCACCCAGCCCTTTGATGTAACGAATTCTTGCTTCTCCAAGAGCGCGTCCAGCTGCCTGAAGCTGTTTTTCCAATGCCCGGATATGGACGATCTGTTTTTGTTCACGGATCAGGCTGTCTTCTACCTCCTTCAATGCTGTGAACACAGTATTTTCATATCCGGCCAGGCGTTCCTGCACAACGGCTTTGGCCCTTTGCACATCAGCCCTGCGTCCGCCGGCATCAAACACCGGCCCGGTCAGGCCGGCAGCCAGATTGCGAATCCAGTTATCAAACAGGGTATCCATTGCATCACCTGAATAGGCAGCACTTCCGGTAAGGGTCAGGGCCGGCAGCCGGTTTGCCTTTGCCGCCGCAATTTCCCAGTCTGCAGCTTTCAGCCTGAGCCCGGCCGCTCTCACATCCGGACGCATGGCCAGAAGATCGGCAGGAATCCCGGTTGCCGGTACGGGATCGAGAACCGGCAGGGTCTGCTGTAAGATCCCCGGATCTGTTCCCGGTGGTCTTCCCATCAAAAGAGAAAGACTGTGCAACAATACGCTCTCTTCTGCTTCAAGAGGTGGTATCCGGGCTTTTGACCGCTCCACCACCTCCATCTGCTGGAGAACATCCAGGGCCGTTGCCAGAGATTTTTCGAATCTCAGTTCCTGAAGTTTCAGCATGGTGGTATTGATGGCCACCTGCCCGGTGACCATCTGGAGTTCTTTCCGGATTGCAATCAGGTCAATCCAGTTTTCCGCCATACCGGCTGCAACAGTCATGGCAGATGCTTCAAGATCCGCCCGACCGGCCTGCATTTTGAGGCCCTCAGCAGTTTTTTTGGATCGGAGCCGGCCCCACAGGTCCAGCTCATAGGAAGCGGCAAGACCCAACGAAAACGCATTTGTGTCCGTTTTTGTCACATTGCCACTGCTGTCCGTGCTTTTCATCTCATATCGGGAAGCCGTTGCCGATCCTGTCACCTCCGGCCATAACCCTGCATTTGCCCTGGCACTGACAGCCCGGGCCTGTTCCAGCCGCGCCCATGCTTCACGGATTGAAAAATTACCGGTAAAAGCGGTTTCAACCAGCCGGTTTAATTCGGGACTGTCAAAAGTTTCCCACCACTTTTCAGGAAAAGTTTCTCCATTTTCAGAATACAGGGAATATTTCGGCGGCAATACTTCCGGTTCCGGATTTCGGTCTTCCGGTGCAAACATGACGCAGCCCTGAAAAACAAATACAAGTACAATCAGGATCAGGTACGATTTCCCCTGCAACCATCCTGGAGACACCAAACTGTATAAACGAATATGCATAAAAACCTTCGAAAAATTGTTAATATATGAAGGTGCGGAAAGTCAAGATGATCGCTTCATTACTTATAATATGCTGTAAACAAAATCAATAGACTTACAACGCTCTCTTATTTGTTCAATTTATCTATATTGCATTTCTGAAAATTGTTGAATTCACATTGCACAAATTGAAAATTTTCGATATTGGGCATAATCTAATAGTAATTTTCATATCCCTTTATATCCTTTTTGAAGAGTACGAGGTTAAAAAAATTTATTATGAGAGGCGAAATCCGTGGGAAATGAACGTGTAATAAAACTGGCTGAATAATGACTACTGTTCGAAACATAGCATTTGGCTATTCAACCACATGCAACATTAAATGCGGTCACTGTGTGGCCGCAGAAGATACAACCCATCATGCAAAAATGGACATTCAACATGCAGAGGCCATTATTGAAGAAATGGCCGGATGCAATGTAACCGGCATAAGTTTTTCAGCAGGCGAACCCCTTATATTTTTTAGTGATATATGCAAGCTTGTCCGGAGATGCCATGAAAACGGCATCTATTCACGCGTTGTTACAAACTGTTTCCGGGCAAAAACGCCGGAACATTCGGATAATACGGTTTCAGAGTTAAAGCAAAACGGCCTGTCCCAGTTACGCATCAGTTACAGCCGCTGGCACCAGGCGCATGTCCACCGAAACAACATTGTCAATGCTGCTGCAAGCTGTCAAAAATATGGCCTGGATTATTTTATTTCGTTTATTACGGATTTTTCAAAAGAGGATGATGCCTTTGAGCAGTTTCTTCGGGACAACAACCTGAAGTTCTTCCCGGAACCATTGATCTATTCCGGCCGTGCGGAAACATTCACCCGGCCGGATATTTTCACCGATTACCAGCCCAATACATGCGCCATGAATCCCTATCTTTCCCCGGAGCTTGACATGTTTGCCTGCTGTGATGCCGGGATGCATTTTACAAAAACCGGTTTTTTCCACCTGGGCAACCTGAAGGATCACAGTATCGATGCATTGTTTGAGAAAAAAGAAAAAAACACATTATACAACTTTATCCGGACCATGGGACTGACCACCATCGCCTCATTTTTGGGATTCAAGGCACGGGATATTGTTAAATTCAGAAAATGCGAGCTGTGCGAAAAGCTCTTTAATTCACCTGAAAATCTGGCCGCACTGAAACAATCAGAATCGGAACTGGCATACTGGAAGCGATGATTGATGGATACCTATTAGCTATTAATTTTAGACAGGATTAACAGGATCGACAGGACTTTTTTGATATTTCATGACGAATCCGGGATCTGATAAGCATATATGTAATTTTGAGTGATTCTGGATAGATTAAAGCAATCTGTAGTCCTATAATCTTGTCATCGGCCTGTGATTAGATGATAATTTGCAGAAAGTGAATCCTGGAGTGTTTTTTT
>JAUXDD010000165.1 GCA_030618465.1 Desulfobacteraceae bacterium | reverse complement strand
TCAAACGCCATTTCTGCTGACGTAACTTCTGGAATGAACCCTAACTATAAAGATGTTCATGATCCAAGAAACGCATCATACTTAGGGCATGGTGTATCTATAGAAAAGTATGGTGGTGGTGGTGGAAAATTTGGCAAAACGGATCAGGTTATGTAGAATACATGTGGCAGTGGAAGGATGACAAGACAAGGATAGTCCCCAAAATCTCATATGTGAAAGGATTTAAACCGTGGGGCTGGATCATCGGGACAGGTATTTATATAGAAGACGTAAATGCGGAAATTGCCCTGATTACAAGAAACATAATAAAAATTGCCCTTGTCATTCTTTTTATAATGTCATCCCTCCTTGTCTTCATCATTTACAACAATTATCGGTCGGAAAAACAGAGGGGGCTCGCAGAACTTTCCTTGCGGGAATCTGAAAAAAAATACAGGACCCTGGTGGAATCATCCAGCGAGGGTATGCTCATGGCGGTCGAGGGCAGCTTTATTTATTCAAACAGAACCATTGCAAATTTCCTCGAATATAACCAGGCTGAGTTTGGCACGCTTAAGCTCCACGAAATTTTTGACGATGACAAGACTATTCCTCAAAACAAAGAAACCCGTGATCTCATTGCCGGTAAATCTTTTCCGGAAAACTTTGAAGCCAGGCTCAGAACAAAAACAGGAAAAAAAAGAGACGTTATCCTGTCCGCGTCTGAGATTTTTATCAACGGCAAACCCGGCTTTATTGCGGTGGTCACCGACATCACAAAAAGAAAAAAAGCAGAAGATGAACTCGGGCAGAGTGAAAAAAAATACAGGACCATTGTGAACAACCTGAATGTGGGTATTTACAGGAAAACCATTGGAAAAAACGCCCGGGTTATAGAGGTTAATCCCGCGATGGTTACCTTGTTTGGCTGCGAAAGTAAAAATGAACTGCTTTCATCTTCCATCAAGGATTTTTATGTCAATCCTGATGACCACAAGAAATTTGAGGAAAAAGCCATTGACGGAAAGTGGGAGAGGGAGATAATCAGCCTCAAAAAAAAAGATGGGACTATATTTTACGCGTCCATATGGTCAGTTACCGTTTATGATAAAAAAGGCAGGCCCAAATACTATGACGGCATTATTGAGGATGTAACTGAAAAAATGGCAAAAGAAAAAGGGCGTGAAAAAATTCTGTTCCAACTGCAAAACGCCATGTCCTTCCCCAACATTTCCCTTGGCAGTCTTCCTCTGGAAGACGCAACCTCATGCCATGAAAATACTACTGTTTATGAAGCTGTTGAGCTCTTAAACTCTTGTGAAACCGATGTCCTTCTTATAAAGGATAAAAACAAGGATGATGTCGGTGTATTAACTGATATAGATTTTAGAAAAAATATCGCGGGCGGAAAACTTAATATGGACAGGCCTGTTTCGGACATTATGTCCTCACCTGTTATTTCCCTGCCCGCGGGTGCCTTGATATTTGAGGCTGGCCTTGCTGTAAAAAAACAGAAAATATCCCACATGTTTGTAACGGACAGAGACAACAAAATAGCAGGCGTGGTGCGCAGCGATGATATCACATCTATTAAAAACTATTCTCCCGCAATACTGCTCCAGGAAATTCAGAGCGCGGATTCATCGATCGTGGCGGCAGCTCTTGGAAAAACAGTTCCCCACCTCATAACGACCCTCATCAACAGCGGTGCCGACATTTCGTACATCAATCACCTGACAACCATGATAGCAGACACAATCCTGCAAAAATTCATCGGGTTTGCCATGGATGAACTGGGCAGCGCCCCAGCGCGGTTTTCATTCCTTGTGTTTGGAAGCGGCGGCAGAAAAGAGCAGACATTGAGCAGTGACCAGGACAATGCCATCATATATGAAGATGTGGCCGACGGCATCAGGGAATCTGCCCATGAATATTTTTTCAACCTTGGTAAAAAAGTCTGCACATGGCTGGATGACGCGGGTTATCCCTTTTGCGACGGCAATAATATGGCTGAAAATCCCAGATGGTGCCGGCCATTATCAGTATGGAAAAAATATTTCACCTCATGGATAGCAGAATCAAGCGCCCAGGACCTTTTACAATTAAAAATATTTTTTGATTTTAAGACAGCCTATGGTTATAAACAGCTCGGCCGGGACCTGCGCGATCATCTCAACAGGGTCACAGCCAGGCATCCTGCGTTTTTTCAGTATCTTTCAAGGAATATACTCAGGCATTCGCCTCCCATCAGTATTTTTGGGAATATTATGCTGGAAAATATTGAAAACCATGGAAAAGTTTTTGATATAAAAAGTGCCATGATGCCCATTGCGGATTTTGCCAGGATCTATGCCCTGCGTCACCAATTTACCGAGACCAATACCGTCGAAAGGCTGCAGAGACTCCACGAAAAGGGAATCCTTTCAAAACAGAATTTTGATGAAATGATTTTTGCTTTTAATCACCTGATGCAGGTCAGGCTAAAGGCCCAGGCTGAAGACATTGTGAACAATAACAACACTCCTGATAACTATGTAAATCCAGCTAATCTCACATATATTGAGAAGATAATGCTTAAGGAAATTTTCTCCCAGACAAAGCACTTTCAGGCCAGATTGAGTTATGACTTTACGGGCAGAATAGACAGCGGCACGATATAATGATTTTAATTATTTCCGACACTCACTCATATTACAACACGATCAACCACCAGATAAGACATGCTGAATTCACCATGGGTACACCGGTTTCATGCGTAATTCACCTTGGGGATTTTGGTATTTACAAATCAAGCCTGCATGATTTTTTCATAAAACAGAAGCAGCGTTTCTTAAAGCCCGTCTACTTTATCGAAGGAAACCATGAAGACCACAATGCCCTGCCAAAACTTACAAAAAAATACAAAGATTATTTCACCCATCTTTCCCGCGGTAAAGTCTTTGAAATAAACGGATTAAGGTTCCTGTGCCTGGGGGGGACCGCCTATATGGACGCCATGAACACACAATTGGGCGCGATAATATCAGACAACAATATAAATGAATGTCTCTCCATTCCCAGTGACAAGGTTGACATTATTATCACCCATGATTGTCCGGCCGGCATAGGTGTGCCCAACACACCCGGACTTGAATTTTTCAGTGAGCCCGGTTTTGAAAGAAGCGCGGAACTCGGCATTCACTTCAAACCGGAACTCTGGCTGTTTGGCCATCATCACCAATGGTTTGAGCACAGGGACGATCACACATCATATTATGGTTTCCCGTCCGCCTGGAGAGGTTATGGCCTGCTTGATGAAGGTTTCAATATTAAAATCCAAAACAATGAGATGCCGATCCTGAAACGGAAAAGATCGCTCATGGAAAAAATTTTTATTAAACTGAAAATAATCAGGTAAATTTTGTCTGGCTGTTTCATAAACAACAGACATGGCCCGTTTATTTCTTGTGTTTGAAGCCCTTTTTTTACTCCGGCCCAAATTGCATTTTTTTGATTAAGGATTCACTCAAAAATAAATTCACATTTTGGCTCACAGCCTGAAGCTGGAGATGAAAATGTAAAGTTATCTTTGAGTGGGTCCTAAGAGCAAGATAATAAAAAAAGCCCCCTGCTGATGCAAAGGGGCTTTTTTACAGGTTTTTTTAAAGCGGAATATCCAAAGCCTTAAACAAAGGCCGAATTGTTTTGTATTACGCTTTTTTTTTATTCGGACACATAAGGGAAACAATTATCAGCGTAAAAAAAGCAAGAGGAATGGAAATGATTGCGGGCTGACCAAGGGTGAACGGTGCCGCAGAATCGAGTCCATATTTTTCCCACATGCTAGGTGAAAGCAGAATAATGGTAAGTGCTGAAATCATGCCGACCATGATTGAGCTTGAAACACCCGCAGGTGAGGTTTTCTTCCAGAAAAGAACCATGATAATGGCAGGAAGGTTTGCAGATGCCGCAACGGCAAAGGCCAGACCAACCAGGAAAGATACGTTCATTCCCTTAAAAAGAATACCAAGGATAATGGCGATCACACCAACAACCACTG
Source organism: Desulfobacteraceae bacterium (assembly GCA_030618465.1). Classification (GTDB taxonomy): domain Bacteria; phylum Desulfobacterota; class Desulfobacteria; order Desulfobacterales; family SURF-7; genus JAUXDD01. Next base: position 2,974 of record JAUXDD010000165.1, on the reverse strand, counting down.
AGGCAATCTTTCCTGCCTTAACCTGGTCCTTGTCGCTCATCTTGATACCGGCAAAGTTTTTCATAAGGTCCTGGGCAACAGCACCCGCAGCAGCAACAATCAGGCCGCTGACAGTTCCAAGAACCGTTGCAAATGCAATGGCTGAAATGATTGAAAAAATTGCAATGCCGAAGAATTTGGCCAGAAGCGGGGCCGACATGTTACTGCTTTGTAAATCCAGAACGCCATGGGTCATGGCGCCAAGTCCCATAAACAGGGTCAGGATGTAAAAGAAACCAATGGCGCCGATGGCAACAATGGTTGATTTCCTGGCATCCTTTGGGCTGGGCACTGTGTAGTACCTGATCAGAATATGCGGAAGGGCTGATGTGCCAAAGAAAAGCGCGATCATGAGAGAAACAAAATTAAGTTTATCCATGAATGTCGATCCCTCATCAACTTTAAATTTGGCGCCGGGACGCATGAGTTTGCTGCCCTTGGTTATATTCTGGGCCCAGATGGTCACACTGTTGCTGCTGTCTTTGATCTTGCTTTTTTTGAAACGAATCACTTCACCATTATCAACGGTTTCAAGGAATTCCAAGGGTCCAACCGGACCGGTTTCACTCACTTCTTTGCCGTCAACAATAATCTTGCTCATGGCACCAACCTGGAAGAACTTGTGGTTTTCCCGTGGTTCGCCGTTATAGAGAGTGGAACCATCTGCCGTTATCGTATAGGAAAGAGCTTCGTTTACAACGGTTTTATCAGCTGAAAGTGTCCACCATGTATTTACACCATCTTTGGTCAGTTTGACAAAATTGCTGTTCTGGCCCGAAACCGTGTATTCGGCATCCCCCACTCCGGTCACCTGATCTCCTGAAACCGTTACCGGTATGGATTTGAGTACATGGTAGTCATCCCCCGGTTTGAGTTTGAAACCATTCACAAAAAGACAAATGGTAAGAATGGTTGAAAATACAATTAAAAGTGCGCCTTTGATAAACTGTACATATGTTGTTGATGCCATACCCGCGGTAGCAACAATAACAATAACAATACTGCCGACGGTGATAACGCCCACCCAGTGAGGCATACCGAGAAGCGGTTTAACCAGAGCGCCCGCGCCAACCATCTGTGGGATCAGGTAACATAATGAAACAACCAGAGTACTGATGGCCGCCGTAAGCTGGATAGACTTTGAGTTGAATTTACTGTCAAGCGCATCTGTAAAAGTATATTTACCGGCTTTTTTCAACGGTTCCGCCACAATAAAAAGGGCAACAACCCAGCCGGCCAGATAACCGATGGAATAAAGAAAACCATCATATCCGTAAAAGGCGATCATGCCGCATATCCCTAAAAAGGATGCTGCTGAAAGATAATCACCGGCAAAAGCTATACCATTAACGCCCCAGTGGATTGTTCCACCGGCTGCATAATAACCTTCTGATGAAGTTGTTTTTGACGCGAAATACCTGGAAATACCAAGAACAAAAAGAACAAAAAGAACAAAAAGAACTACTGCGAGAACTGAAGCTTCGTAAATCATTTATTTGTCCTCTCCCGCCGGTTTGCCATTCATTCTGTCTTCTGCTGCCGAGCACATTGCATTGTAAATAAGCCCCATGATGATAGCGAGAATAATCAACCCGAAACCGTATACACAAGCAAGATTAAGTCCCGCGAATACGGTAACACCCATAAGTTTTGGATTCACAGTATTGATCGCTACAAATCCTGCATACAGAAAAAAATAAAATAAAAATAAATAAATCCCCAGTTTTGCTTTATAATCAGCTGCTTTATCTTCTCCCCAGTCTGTTGCTGGTCCGTGTTCGGCCATGCTTTTTTCCCCCATAATTTTTTTACATTAAAATTATCTTACACCTTATATTCAACTTCCGTTATATGCCCGTCACCTATATAACGGCTAAACACCTTCATTTATAAAAACTGAATTTTATAGATGAAACATGTTTAATTGTCAAGATGGGGCAGGCAATTTTAAAATCGCTAAAAAGTAGATTGTGGACGTGGACGAAAAAAGAAAAATGGGGACACACGAATTATTTAAATCATTGATATTCATGTATAGATAACATAAGGGGGAATTAAAATCAGACTGGCTCCGAGCGCAGGATGCGAAGCTTGCCTTTAAAATTTAAAAATAACGGCGAAGCCCGAGCACTGAGACGCTACCTTATTTTTTTTGCAGGAAATTGTCGGGAGTAATGCCGGCTTGCTTGAGGATCGCCCGTAACGTTCCTTCCGGCATGTCGCCGGGATGATTGGGAATGGTGGTGTATGTGTCGTTTTTTTCGTTGTGCCAAATCTCATGACTTCCGGCAGCTTGCCTGTCAAAAGAGAATCCGAACTTTTTTAAACGTTTTGTAATTTCGCGATAGCGAAAACCTTAAAGTCTGCCCATTTTATTTATGCATTTACAATCAGCGGATAATCAAATGAATTTCCAACTGTAGATAGATTAAGCTCGCTGCTTCTTTCCGCCCTTGCCTCGATGAGTTTTCGCGCAACATCTCTTGCAATTTCCAGGGCTTCCGTAACTGTTCTCCCCAGTGCCACCAGTCCGGGCATATCTTCTGATGTTGCCAGATAAACCCCTTCCGGTAATTTTTTGACATGGATATTGATAATTTTTTCCATAATATTTCCTATTGGTTAACGACTTGTTCCATTTGATTTTTCATAATAATTGCACTGATAACAATCTTAATTGCTTTTCTTTTCTCTTTTGCCAAGGGTCTTTTAGAATTGAGCCATTTTCGGTCGTGAAAATTGAGCCACCTCTACTCATTTTAACTTTGGCTTTTTCATAGCGATTAGCAATAAAACGGAAGAATAAGTTACTGATGTGGGTAGACAAACGTAAAAATGGCCAAAATTCCAAAAAAAAAAGCGGGAAAGCATGCTTGCTAACCCGCTTAATTATCTGATTTTTTTGGTCGGGGCGAGAGGATTTGAACCTCCGGCC
>JAUXDD010000271.1 GCA_030618465.1 Desulfobacteraceae bacterium | reverse complement strand
TTGTATCCGGCTCAGGAAACGTGGCCCAGTATACCGTGGAAAAAATTCTCGAACTGGGCGGCAAATCAGTCACCCTGTCGGATTCTTCAGGATATATATATGATGAAAAAGGCATCGATGCAGACAAACTGGTATTTGTGATGCACCTGAAAAATATTAAACGCGGCAGAATCAGTGAATATGCGGACAAATACCCTGAAGCCGTATACACAAAAACCGATGCTGCCATGGAGTATAATCCCGTATGGAACACTAAGGCGGACTGTGCTTTCCCAAGCGCCACACAGAATGAGATTAATGAAAAAGACGCTGAAAATCTGATTAAAAACGGCGTCAATCTCGTGGCTGAAGGCGCTAATATGCCGTCCACACCGGATGCGGTCGATATTTTTGTGGACAAAAGGATTTTGTATGGCCCTGGCAAGGCTGCCAACGCAGGCGGTGTTGCCGTATCCGGTCTGGAAATGTCCCAGAACGGTATGCGTTTAAACTGGCCCAGGGAAGAGGTGGACAACCGCCTGAAGGGAATCATGAAAAGCATTCATCAGTCATGTATCGATGCATCTGAGGAATACGGCCAGCAGGGTAATTATGTGGCCGGTGCCAATATCGCAGGTTTTGTTAAAGTTGTGAATGCGATGCTGGACCAGGGGCTGGTATAACATTTATGTAATTCTTAATGTGAAAATCGCTATACCGGATGCCCCCGCCATATGGGGGCAGCCGGTTGTTTAATGGATTGAAATATACGATGAATAATTCAGAAAAACCAAACAAGCAATTGATGCAGAAGCTGGCTGCCCTGAAACGGAAAAATGCTGAACTGGAAGCGCTTGAAATTGAGCACAGACGGATGGAAGGCACACTCAGGAATCAAACCCACGATCTCACGGAACGGATAAAAGAGATCAACTGCCTTTACGGAATGTCAAAACTCGTCGAAAAAACACAGGTTTCACTGGAAGACATCTATCATGGGGTCGTAAATCTTATTTCTTCATCATGGCAATACCCTGAAATCACTTGCGCCCGGCTGACTGTTAACGGCAATACATTTTCAACGAAAAATTTTAAAGAGAGTCCCTGGAAACAATCGGTCGAAATAATTGTATACAACAGGGAAACAGGCACTCTGGATGTCTGTTACCTGGAGGAAAAACCGTTAAGTTATGAGGGACCGTTTTTGAAAGAAGAGCGGTCACTGATCAATGCCATTGGTGAACGGCTCGGACGAACGACTGAACGGAAACAGTCGGAAAAGGCGCTGAATGAAAGTGAAAAACAGCTTAAAAAACAAAATGTTCAACTGCAGGAAAAAAATATTGCGCTCAGGGAAGTCATGAACCAGTTGATCACCGAAAAAAAGAACCTGGAAGATAGAGTCCTGGCCAATGTAGACCAACTGGTATTGCCCTTATTGAAAAAACTGAAAAGCAGGGGATCACGCCTGGATTCGGCATATATCAATTTGCTGGAAGACAATCTGGCCCAGTTGACATCACCTTTCGGCAGTGAAATTTCACGAAAAATGCCCAAACTCACGCCAAGGGAAAATGAGATATGCAACATGATCAGAAGCGGGCTCAGCTCCAAGGAAGTTGCCCGTTTGCTGAACATCTCTTACAGAAGCGTGGAAACCTATAGAAATTATATACGAAAAAAGCTGGGCATCATTAATACGAAAATCAACCTGACCAGCTATCTTGCATCAATTTAACAACGGTTTGACGATTGAATGCGTATATTATTTACGCAGGATTATCACATTTTTATTACGTTGTCTCATCATTTCAGTTGACCTATGTTCAAAGTGGCGATGCCTGATGCGACCAATAATATTTAACCTCAATTGGGGTCTGATTTAAAAAGGAGATAAAGATGGAGATAACATGTATACCGGCGTTGGAACGAATAGAAGAAGTAAACATGATGTGTTCAAGGGAAAATCCGGTTTATGAGCAGATCAGCAACTTCAGTGTTGCACTCTATGTGCTTGGCTGTATCGATGCTTCGGATATTATGGATGTACATGATCTGGACGAAAGCATGGCTTCGGAAATGCTGAAAGACAGTTTCCAGGAAATTGACGAATCGGAAATACCTTCAGGATATACTGTCACGGAATCAAAAGACCGATATTTGCTGGTCATCGGTGATACAGCTTTTCCCACACATTTCGCCGTTGTTGCGGATACGCAAAGGAAAAGACCTTTTTATTCCAAACTGGACCTTCTTGGAAGCGGGTATGACAGCCTGGATGAACTGAAAAAACAGTTCTTCAATAATGGCGATATGCGCCACCAGGATTTTCATTTTTATAGAAAAGTATAATACTTATGAACAGGATACCATCAGGAACATACGATACATATTTAAAAACGCTTATAGACATTTCCAGGACCATTACCACTGAAAAGTACCTGGACGATATCCTCAACCTGATTGTGACGGTAACGGCAAATATGACCGATATCAGGATATGTTCCTTATGGCTGATCGACGAAAGTGATTACCCGCCAATAATGCGCCTGAAAGCCTCCCAGGCCATTGACAAGGAATATGTAAACAATCAGGCTCTGACACTTAACGAAGGCGTTGTGGGACACGTGGCTTCTCATAAGCAGCCGATTATGATTGAAGATGTATTAAAACATCCACAGTTTAAAGAAAAAAAAATGGCCCGGAAATCAGGACTGGTTTCCATGCTGGGAATACCCATGCAGGACAAAAGCAATAAGCTCATTGGCATTTTGAACTGTTTTACAACCCAACCCCATACATTCAGCAAAACAGAAGTAGATCTTATGACTACTCTGGCCGGTCATGCTGCCGTTATTATCCATAATACGGAGCTGATGATCAGGTCCCGGTTGATTCAGGAAGAACTGGATACCCGTGAATTAGTGGAACAGGCAAGAAGTGTTCTGATGGAACAGCGCAAAATGGAAGAAGATGAGGCCTATGGATGGATTATGAAATGCAGTTATGAGTCACAAAAAAACATTCGCCAGGTAGCTGAAGCGATCCTTCTTTCAAATTGAATCTGATGGCACGGTACAATCAATGATATATTTAACAACATTAATTGTATAAATTGTTTTAAATTATAATTATAGATGGGAACCAGTGAATAAAAAACAGCACAACCTATACCGTGTCAAGATTGGCAGATAACCGTTTTTTATAGTGTTTCTGATACTTGCAGACCTTTTCAATATAGAACTGGGTGGCTTTAAAAGGGGGAATTCCATTATAGTTTCTCACATGTCTGCTACCGGCATTATAGGCTGCCAGGGCAAGAATTACGTCTCCGTTAAACCGGTCAAGCAGTTTCTTGAAATATCTGACACCGCCGTCAATATTTTGTTCAGGATTAAAGCTGTCCTTGACACCAAGTGATTCGGCCGTATTGGGCATAAGCTGCATCAGCCCTCTTGCACCTACTTTCGATACTGCCCTTGGATTATAGCTGGATTCCGCCATGACA
>JAUXDD010000100.1 GCA_030618465.1 Desulfobacteraceae bacterium | reverse complement strand
TCGGAAAACGGGCATCCGCCTGCGCATGTCCTGCAGTGAAAACATGAACTCAAGTCAATGCCGGATCGCCTGCTGACTTCTTCGGCAAACGATGCATCTGTTTCGTTCAGCATGACAGGTTGTTTTGATACGGTATGTTCATTTTTCATGGCTGTAATATCCTTCATGGAGGTCGATTTTACTCAACCTGTTGTTATTCTTCAAGCAGCTGTTTGACACTCGCCAGTATTTCATCTGCGGATGCCGGTTTCGGGAGATAGTCGTCCGCCTCCATGGCCATCCCGTCATGATGGGAATAGCGGGTAGACCCCACATGGTCTGCCACAGCTGTCAGCATAACAATGGGGATGTCCTGATACTTCTCTTCTTTTTTCAGCTTTGCACACATTTCATACCCATCCATTTCAGGCATCATAACATCAAGGACAATCGCATCAGGAGGATTGGCTTTAACTTTTTCCAGGCCCTCAACACCATCATATGCCACATCGACTTCAAACCCCGCTTTTTTCAGGTTTAACTGTACAAGTGAAGCAAAATCAGGTTCATCATCAACAACAAGTATTCTTTTTTTTTCGCTCATATTGGTTCCTCCTATATTATAAACCGTTTCAAATTGATTCCTGGCAATTGTCGATTGATAATTGTGGAAATGCTTTCAATTTAAATATGATTGAATAAAGCGGATCCACAAATATTCAAGTTTCAATCGTCCGTCGTCAATTTATACCTCCGGCCGTGGATACAGGCCGGCCCTTTCAACGATTCCAGGGACTTTTTCTTCCCACTCGATTGCCATAACATGAAATCCGTGTACGCCTTCCACTTCTTTTAACCGCTGGATGGACTCCACACAGATATTGATTCCTTCATCTGCCTGTTTTTCTTTTGGCGTATCCGCCATTCGTTTGACAACATCATCCGGCACATCCATCCCAGGCACCCTGTTTTTCATATATCTGGCCATGCCGGCCGATTTAAAGGGTGTAACCCCGGCCAGAATATGGACTTTTTCATGGAGTCCCCTGTCACGGACCAGTTTCATCCACTCTTCAAACCGGTCAAGATTGTAGATGCACTGGGTCTGAATAAATTCCACACCGGATGCAATTTTTTTTGCCAGGCGGGGAACGCGGATTTCAAACGGATCTGCAAAAGGATTGGCCGCAGCCCCCACAAACATCTGCGGCGGCCGTTTAATATCGTCTCCCCCGAGAAATTTTCCTTCGTCGCGCATATGCCGGACGGTCTGGATCAGCTGCATGGAGTCCAGGTCATGTACATTCTGGCCCTGTGCACAGTCCCCGAAACTCTGATGATCACCGGAAAGGCATAGCATGTTGTGAATATCAAACGATGCCGCACCTAAAATATCACTCTGCAGCGCAAGCCGGTTTCGATCACGGGTCACCATCTGCAGGATCGGTTCCAGTCCCATCAGTTTCAGGCGAATACAGGCGGCAAGACTGCACATGCGGGTCACCGATGTCTGATTATCGGTTATATTAATAGCATCCACATAATCCTTTATCAATTCAGCTTTTTTTGTAATCGTTTCAGGATCACTCCCGCGTGGCGGACCGCACTCGGATGTAACGGCAAGTTGTCCGGAAGCCAGAATTTTTTCCAGTTTACTGGGGGTTTTTACGTTCATACCTGCACATCCTCTCTGATTACTTTTCGGGGTCCGCCCGCTCTGTCAGTGGACCAGTCTTTTATGGGGTAGACGGTTTCATAATCATCCAGTCTTCCTAAGGCCTTGAGGCGATCGATGATCAACTGCCATGCGCAGTCGAGGTCCTTGCTGAGTTCACATTTTCCATTTGTTGAACCGCCGCAGGGTCCGTTCAGTATTCGTTTGGCACAGCGGGACACAGGGCAGATGCCGCCGGTACTGGCAAGGATGCACTTGCCGCAGGCCTGGCATCGTTCTGTCCAGAGGCCGCGCTGTTCGGTGGCACCTAAAAAGCATGTATTGACACCGGGATACACCGGGGTCGCATGATATTTTTCAGCCATAAACTGTACACCCACACCGCAGGCAAGTGACAGCACTGCATCGTACTGATCGATACGATCACGGATTTCTTCAAGATATTCGTGGTCGCATTGACGTTCCAGTGTATGCTCGTCAATAAGCATTTCTTGCTGGTTGTTAGTAAAATACATTCTCAGTGCTGAAGCAAGAATTTCAACTTCTTTTTTTCCGCCGGATTCACAAACCGTTACGCATTCGTTGCAACCCAGGATGAGAATTTTAGTGTGTCTCTTTATTTCATCGATGATTTCTTCAATAGGTTTTTTGTCTGCAACTATCATAAAAATACCCTCGCCTGATTATGAGTTTGTTACATCTACGTTAGTTTATCTTAGTTCAATTCACAATTCAGCTCATTTTGTTTCATAAGATCAATTTTCTTTTTTGCTAGTTTCACGGGATTCGGTCCCAGTTCGCGAATTTTTTCATCCATCTCCACGGCAAATTTGGCAAAAAGGGTGCCTTCGCCGGCTGACAGGTTATACATCTGTACCCGTTCCCCGTTCACACCGATTTTATCCAAAAGTGTCTGTGCCTGCTCCACCCGTTTCCTGGCGCGGATATTGCCGTTGATGAACTGGCAGCTTCCTTCCAGGCATCCCACAATATAAACACCGTCAGCCCCTTTTTCAAAAGAGCGGAGGATGTGAATGATGTCCACCTTGGCCGTGCAGGGAACCAGGATGATTTTGATGTTCGGGGGATATTCAAGCCTCATCGAACCTGCCAGGTCCGCAGCAGAATACCCTCAGGCGTTACAGCAAAAGGCAATGATAATTGGCTCGAATTCTTCCATAAAAACCTCCGGTTTTTAGCTGAAAAGTCCATAAGCCGAAGCAATCTGATCCATTCGGCTAAACAGCTATTCTATTACATAACCCCTTCCAGCAGGGCTTCTACTTTGATCAGCACTTGTCTGTCTTCATACCAGTCAAGTTCAATGGCTTTGGCCGGGCACTCCGATACGCAGGTGCCGCATCCCCTGCATAATGCCACATCAATTTCACTCACCCCCTGTTCGTTGATTCGTGGAACATCATAGGGGCATGAACGAACACAGACAAGACACGACGCACAGCGGTCTCCTTCAACCCTAGCCGTTACAGCAGATAAAGTAAGGTGTGGCTGGGAGAGAAACGTTGTGGCACGGGAGGCTGCTGCCATGGCCTGGGATATGGTTTCTGCAATCAGTTTCGGACTATGGGCGGTGCCGCAGACAAACACCCCTTCGGTGGCCATTTCCACCGGTTTTAATTTCACATGAACTTCCATGAAGTAACCGTCTTCATTGCGGGCCACTTTCAGGATAGAAGACAGCTCTTCAACATCTTCCGGAACCATGCCCGTGCTTAACGTCAGGATATCGGCATCCACACGGCACTCGCGGCCAAGCACATGGTCAGTGAATTTTACGGTGACGCCTTTTTCGGAAGGTGTCACTTCCGGCGGACTTTCCGGTTTATACCTGAAAAAGAGAACACCCAGCCTCCTGGCCTCTTTATAATAGGTTTCCATGAGTCCGTATGCCCGGATATCCCGGTAAAGGATATACACCTGTACATCCGGTTTTATCTTTTTAATATGAATGGCATTTTTTATGGCGCTCTGGCAGCAGATTCGTGAACAGTTTGGATGCTCTTCGTTTCGTGAACCCACACACTGGATCATGACCACGTGGTTCAGGCCGTCTGCCCCGTTCTTTTCATCCAGCCGGCGTGCCAGTTCTATCTGGGTTGTGACTGCCGGGTTCTGCCCGTATAGATATTCAGTGGGCTGGTATTCATTGGCGCCTGTCGCCATAAGAACCACACCGTGTTTGATTTTTCGTTCATACATACCGGGGCCCACAAGGATTTCCGTTGTGAAGTTCCCTTTAAATCCTGAAAATCCGACAATAAGGGACTGTTTCAATATCTGGATCTTTGAATGGTTTGATACTTTTTCAACCAGGTCGCCCAGATAGGCCTGAACATCAGCGCCTTCGATGGTTGTCGTGAGATTGACCGCCATGCCGCCCAGATGGTTTTCTTTTTCCACAAGAACCACCTCGAATCCCTGGTCTGCCAGGGAAAGGGATGCATTCATGCCGGCAATTCCGCCGCCGATAACAAGGGCGCGCCGGGTAACCGGGATTTGTTTTTCATGAAGTGGGCTAAGGGTGGCAGACCGGGCTACAGCCATTCGGACAAGGTCTTTTGCTTTTTCCGTGGCTTCTTCAGGTGAATGGGTATGGCACCAGGAATTCTGGTTCCGGATATTGGCCATCTCAAAGAGGTACTTGTTCAACCCGCAGCTGGTGAGCGTATCCATGAATATGGCCTCATGGGTTTTGGGGCTGCAGGATGCAACCACCACCCGGTTTAACCGGTGTTCCTTTATCATATCCTTCATCTGGTCCTGGGAATCCTGGCTGCAGGAAAAGAGGCTTTCGGTTGCGAAAACCACATTGGGAAGGGACGCGGCAAAATCTTTTACTGCGGGCACGTCAACCACACTGGCAATATTTATTCCGCACTTGCAGACGAATACGCCGATTCGGGAATCCTCATTTTCCACATCTATTTCTTCAGGGATTTCCACTGTTTTTGTGCAGGTTCCCCGCGCATCTGACAGTATCACACCGGCCGCACATGCAGCAGCGCTTGCTTCTGTGACAGAGCCCGGTATATCCTTGGGCCCCTGGAAAACACCGCAGGCATAAACGCCTTCGCGTGATGTTTCAAGGGGGGAAAACGGTTGTGTTTCGGCAAAATTAAAGCTGTTGAGATCCACCCGGAGTCGGTCAGCCAGGTCAACAACCGATTGGGGAATCATAAGGCCCACCGAAAGGACAATAATGTCAAAGTCTTCTTCTTTTATCTGCCCCGGCCCGTCAGAATAGCGAACCCGCAATCCATCGGTTCCGGTAATTTCGTCTACGGTATGGATGCGTGATTTAATAAACCGGACACCTTCTTTATCTCTGGCCCGGTTATAATAGTTTTCATAATCTTTTCCAAAGGTACGCATGTCCATGTTAAATACCGCACAGTCAAGTTCTCCTTCGGAATGTTCTTTTGCAATCATGGAATCTTTTACCGCATACATGCAGCATACTGATGAACAATAGCTGTTTCCACACCGGTTGTCATCCCTTGATCCCACACATTGCAGCCATGCGATCTTTTTTGGCTCGGTATTGTCAGACGGCCGGACCAGGTGACCCATGGTGGGGCCCGACGCGCTGAGTATCCTTTCAAATTCAAGGCTGGTCAGTACATTGGGATTTTTTTTGTAATGATAAAATTCTTCCAGAATGGACGGATCAAACGGCTCGCCGCCCGGTGTGAGAATTACCGAGCCTACCTGGAGTGTTTCTTCCAGGGGTTGCTGATGATGGTCAATGGCATTGGCCAGACAGCTATCCACGCATTGAAGGCATTCACAGCAATAGCCGCAATTCAGACACCGGCCTGCTTCAGCCTTGCCCGTGTCGTCGTCGTAACCCAGTTCTACCTCGTTAAAATTGCTGCTCCGCCGGGATATGGGGAGCTCGGGCATTTTAGCCCTTGCCTGAATTTCCTCGTCTTCCGGAACAGGGCGGAAAACCGGGTCTTCATTTACTGCCGGCTCACGCCCTTCAGCCATGTCTTTTCCGTCAATATAGCGAATGATCGATTCGGCTGCCTCACGTCCGGCAGCGATGGCACCGATGGCCACCCAGGGACCGGTTTGAAGATCCCCGCCGGCAAAAACGCCTGCACGGCCGGTTGCATACGTAACCGGGTCAACCTCGGTAGTCCCCCATCGTGAAAAATCCAGGCCATCTACCTGTTCGAGGGTGGAAATGTCCGGTTTTTGACCAATGGCCGGGATAATCTGGTCCACATCAAGGTCATACTCGCTTCCCGGAACTGGAATGGGGCGTCTTCGGCCCGACGAATCAGGTTCGCCCAGTTCCATCCTGATACAGCGTAAGCCGGTCACTGAATCATCGTTTGTTAATACCTCCTGGGGGGCAGACAGGTAGGTTATGTTTACGCCTTCGTCTTCTGCTGCACGAATCTCTTCTTCCCAGGCAGGCATTTCCGCACGGGTACGGCGATAGATGATGGTGACTTCTTTGGCACCCAGGCGGATTGCACTGCGGGATACATCAATAGCAACATTCCCGCCGCCGATAATGGCCACTTTTTTGCCCACTTCCGCGTTACCCGTGAGATTGACCTCCCTTAAGAAGTCAACACCCTGCCGAACGCCCCCGGCTTCCTCACCCGGAATGCCCAGATCAATGCCTTTGTGGGCGCCCAGGGCAAGATAGACAGCCCTGTATCCGTCGTCTAAAAGGTTGTCCACTGTTAAATCAGGGCATAAAGGGGTATTTGTTTTTATCTCCACGCCCAGGTTGGTAATGAGCTCGATCTCTTTATCCAGTACCTCCCGCGGCAGTCGATGATCCGGGATGCCCACGCGCAACATGCCGCCTGCTTCAGGCAATGCTTCGTATATGGTGGAATGAATTCCATGCCGCGCCAGGTGATAGGCCGCAGACAGCCCTGCCGGTCCGGAACCGATAATGGCCACCTTTTCATCTCTTTTCGGCAGGCATTCAATTTCAACATCACGGGGATCAAACTGGTCGGCAGCCAGTCGTTTCAGGTCGCGTATGGCAATCGGTTGATCCACATCACACCGGCGACAGGCGTCTTCACACCCATGGGGACAGATTCTCCCCAGTACGCCGGGAAGGGGCAGATCCTCCATAATGATTTGAAGAGCCTCTTTATATTTGCCCTGTTTTACCATCTGGACATATCCCTGGACATTCAATCCGGCCGGACATGCCAGGCGGCAGGGGGCGTTATCTGTCTTCTGAATGGCAAATGCCCCGGGAATGGCCTGGGGGTATTTTTTATAGATGGCTTTTTTTACGGAAAGACCTTCGTCATATTCATTGAGCAGTTCAACCGGGCAGACCTTTTCACATTCACCGCAGCTGGTGCATTTGGAAAGATCAATAAACCGCGGCTCCTGCTTTATATGTGCGGTAAAGTTGCCTGCTTCCCCTTCAAGGCTGATCAGTTCCGTACCTGTTAACAGCTCAATATTTAAATGCCGGCCGACCTCGACCAGTTTGGGTGAGATCACTCACATGGCGCAGTCGTTGGTGGGAAATGTCTTGTCCAGCTGAGACATTAATCCGCCAATGGCCGACGATTTCTCCAACAGGTAAACATAATACCCGGAGTTGGCAAGGTCGATTGCCGATTGCATGCCGGCAATCCCGCTGCCAACGACCATTACAGATCCCGAAAGGTTTCCGGATTTTTGATTCTCCTGAATGTTATTTTCGTTTTCCATGGTTATTTCCTTCAGTTCGCTATCCTGAAACTTCCTTTGACCCGATAATTTCCGGGAGCCTGTGTTCCCAGCCAATAGTGGAAATCAGGACGCCGCTGAAGCCTTCTTTTTTCAACGTCCCGATCATTTCCTTTGCTATCGACACACACTCCCTTGTTTTATCAGGTGATTTCTGAATCCGAGTGATAAGATCATCCGGAAGGTGAATATGCTCCACATTGCGGGCCATATACCGGGCCATGCCGGCTGACTTGAGCAACAGCACGGTGGGGATGATCTTTGTCTTTTCATAATCCACGATTTTGATAAATGATTTAATGGACTCAATGTCAAACAACGGAGGCGTAATAAAAAAGCGGGTACCCGCCTCGATTTTTTTGTTCATCTCTTCCAGTTCGATTTCCAGTGCTTCACCCTTGAGGCCTGCGTTTACAGTGGAACCGACCTCAAATTCCGGCGCACCGTTCAGGTCAATACCTGCCATATCCCGACCGGCGTGCAACATCTGGATGGCTTCGAGCAGTTCCGTGAGCTGGATACCGTAAACCGCTCTTGCCTGGTGGTGATCACCAAAGCTGGGGTCTTCCCCGGAGACCGCCATGATGTTTTTAATACCGCAGGCATAAGCAGCCAGGATATCGGCCTGCAGGGCAAGTCGGTTCCTGTCCCTGCAACAGACCTGCATTACCGTCTCCATTCCTTTTGATTGAAGTATCATGGCACCGCCAAGGGAACTCATCCGCATGACGGCATTGCTCATCTCGGGGATCACAAAGGCATCCACCTGCCCTTTAACATTTGTGGCATTTTTCACCATGCCTGTAACATCCACTCCTTTGGGTGGTTCTATTTCCGCAAGAATGGCGAATTCACCGGCATCCAGTTTGGATTTTAAGCTCATATAAGTTCCTCCAGAAAAATTATATCCAAAAGGTCGTATCTAAATCAGGTATATATGTTTTATAAATAAGGTGTTCCATAGTAAATAGGGTTAACTGTGTATATGGGCGTAAAAAATACTGTATTTTTGATTATCCCCTATTGTATGATCATAATTTTCCTGCCAGGTGGCGCTCAATAAGTGCTTCAATTGCCGACATTTTCAATGAACCTTTTGGAATAAATTCATCCGCCCCCCCCTGGAGGGCAGCTTCCCTGTATTCCGGCAGATCATAATCGGTAAGGATGATAATGACGATTCCCGGATAATCCACTTTTATTTTTTCTGTGAGCGCAAGGCCGTTTTCACCGGGCAGGCGGATATCCATGAAAACAAGATCGGGTTGAAACGCTTTCACTTTATCCACAACCTGGCTTCCGTCCACTTCCTCATCAATGGTCATGGCGGGAAACCGTTCGCGCAATGCTGTTTTAAATGTTTCCCGGAATACGGCTATGTCATCAACAATTAAAGTTTTGAGCATTATGAATAAAATCCTGAAGAATCGTTTTCCCTTTTAACCCGCTACACCACATATACTCATGGCCCTGCTTATGTTCAGGCTGGATTGCATGTTCATTGTATATATGAATTAATATACCCATATGCGGGAATGGGGTAAATTGGGTGGATACTGTAATTATTTACAGGGGGGACTGCATATTTTAATTAATTACGAGGTAGGGGGGTGTAAAACAGGCGTCGTGAAATTACTCTACCAGATCAAAATCGGAAAATTGCCGTACAAAGGCTTCCTGGATTTTTTGGTTGCCGGCAATGCACCCGGCGAGTATGTCCTGATCTGTTATGATTTTCATTTTTTTGAGTGACTTAGGTTATGGTACTCTATCATTTCATATTACAGTTCATGTGTTTATAGCAAATAAACAAATAAGGCTTGTGGAAAATCCGGGTTAGATGAGGCCCGACAAATTTAGAAAGTCTTTGGTAAATAAATATCTCCAGGGGATTACAGGAACCTGGCCGGCCATATAGGGCAGGTCGCATGTTGAAACGCAAACCGGTTTTGCTCCGTGATAGTCTTTAGTAAATGATTTCAGTCCCCTTAGATCAGCCGGTCTTACTGAGTGGGATGACTTTATTTCAATGGCCCAGAGAGAATCACTTGATTCAATTATCATGTCCACTTCCGCACCGTTCGATGATCGCCAGTGATAGATTCTGAAAGGCGTCTCTGTATATTTTATCAGCCTGAAAGTTTCAAGTATGACGAAATGCTCAAAAAGTACGCCGTATATGGCGGACCCCTTTGCAGGCGGCGTTGTGTTTCTGCCGTTAAGAGCATTTATTACTCCGGTGTCAAACAGGTAGTACTTGGGGTGCATCACAAGCCGTTTTCGGGCGCTTCTCAGGTAAGGCTCAAGCTTGACGGTAATCAACGTATCTTCAAGGATCTGGTAGTAGCCTTTTATTGTGCTGCTGCTAACCCCTGTATCCCTTGCAATCGTTGAATAATTTACGATCCCTCCACTCTGATCCGCAGCAATATTCAGGAACCTGCTGAATGCGCCAATATTTCTCACAAGTGCCTCATCGAGGATCTCTTCCTTCAGATAGGTCTGCGCATAGGTTTCAAGGGTTCTAAATGAATCCCCGGGAGATTCGTCAATAACCGGCGGGAGTGTTCCGAAAAAAAGAGCATCATCCAGGTTGAACCTCTCACCCAGTTCTATATGGGTAAACGGAAACAGGAAAAACTGCCAGGCTCTGCCTGCCAGCATGTTTACAGATGCTCTTTTCAGTTTACGGGCGCTTGAGCCTGTAAGTATAAAGGTGACATTATCTTTATAATGTTCGAGCAGCCAGTGAATTTCGTCCAGAAGTTCGGGGCACTTCTGGATTTCATCAATAAAAACAAGAATCTTTCCTCTGGTTTTCAGGGCAAATTCCGTTTCTGACCTTATCATGTATGGATTTGCTTTATATTTAAAAAGTATATCGGTTTTAAGAAGATCTATGCTGATAAAATCCTCATTTTCAAGCAGGTGGTTAACAAGGGTACTTTTTCCTGTTTGTCTTGGGCCAAAAAGGAATACACTCTTTTTGTGATACGGAAATTTAAGTATTCTTGGAATCATAATTTGAATTTTACAATGTAAAATTAATATGTCAAACAAAAAATGCATGGTTTTTTAAAGTAACATGCAAAATTAAATATATGTTTTAAAATTTCACTGTAAAATATCTGCGGCTGTCTGTGTTTGTCTGTGGCTTAATTCTTTTCTATTCAGAAATAACCTTATCCAT
>JAUXDD010000164.1 GCA_030618465.1 Desulfobacteraceae bacterium | reverse complement strand
GGGTCATCAGAATGAAATATCTTATCTCTAATTGCTACCATTCTTCGGCCAAAGGCCTCAACGCTAACTATGGGAAGTGTGTTCCCAAAGTATGTTTCATGGTAACTCTTGGCTATCTTAGATTTAGCCTGTAACTTTCGAAACATTGCCTGCAATTCAGGCGATAATTCACCAAATGAAATAGTAGGAGTAGGTTTATGTCCATCTTCATTCATTTTGTTTTCTGACATAAAGACTGATCCAGTCGATTTCTCTACGTTATAGCAATGACCTCTAAAATTCAGTCAGCATGCATAACAATTAATATGTAAAAGTCCGCTTTTTGTTTAAATAATAATTGAGTAAAAATCCGACCCCAAAGAGGCCGGCTTTGAATAAACCCCTGAAAGGGGATGGACTGCCTTGACTTCTGAGAAGCCAAGGATAAGTTGTCCCCAACGATTATATTTTATTCTGTTTTACGTTCTTTATCTTCTTGATGCTTAATATATTTTTGTATCATTTCCGAATCCAGGCCAACAGTATCTACACAATAGCCTCGAGCCCAAAAATGGTTGCCCCAATAGGGTCTCTGCTTCAAATGACGATACTTATTTAAAACTCGTATAGCTGTTCGGCCTTTAATTTTCCCAACATATTCCGATATAGATATTTTGGGAGGTACCATACACAACATATGGACATGATTTTTCTGAACATTCAATTCTATAATTCCACATTTTTGTTGCTCAGAAAATGTCCGTATACAACTTTCAACTTCACGACCAATTGCACCTTCAAGTATCCGAAACCGGTATTTCGGGGTCCAAACAATATGATACTGGCAATGCCATATTGTTTGTGATAATTTATTAAAACGACTCATTTGCTACTCCTTCCTTGATGTTGTGGGGACAACTCAAGTTGGGTTGTAGCAAATGTTTTGTTCAGAAGGCAAAGCCTACTGAACTCTAACCTTGCCCTCAGGGCAAGGCTGCCAGTTATTTTTGAGAATATTTACGAAATATTATCAATTTTTTTGATTTTAAACAAGTTCAATTACGCATCCCGCATCCCGTAATGGCACATTCCTTGCTATTTCATATATTCAAACATGGAAACCAACAAATACTGGAGGAACACATGATACACATTGAAGAGTTAAAAAAAAACAGGGCGCTGCTCAATGAAATTGACTGGGATATGACCCCTGAAGAAGCAGTCCGACTATACCTTGAATGGGGAAACAACTGGGCAGGAGGCAATTATGTTGTTCTATCTAAAAATGATGTTTCCCATTATTTTATCGTAAATACCTGGGAAGAAATCCCCAAAGTTTACCTTGTAAAAAGGAATTCCGAAAATGCTGAAGAACTTGCGGAAATTGAATTACCGAAAAACCTTCAGAAACGGTTTCTTGATTCAGTAGGTCATCTCAAGGGAGTTTATTCCATTGAAGGAGATGTGAAAAAATGGCTGAAGAAAGAGCTGGTTGAAGTTTGAGAATCAGGGGGATCAGGGCTGGTTATTTATAGCACATTGAATAAAATGATTTCCTTTACAAATCATCCGGCAGCACTTCCGGGTGATCGTTCAAAAAACGGTATAAGGTAGCCCTGCCCACAGCAAGATATTTGGCTGCTTTTGCCTTGTTTCCGCCGGACTTTATAAGAGCGGCTTTTACCGTTTCAGCATCCAGTTTTTTCGACGGCCCCCGGTGGGGTAGATCATTGACATTATCGAGCAGCTCTCCGGGAAGATCCTCCGGCGTAATGATATTCCCGCTGCATTTTACAATGGAAAACCGGACCGTGTTTTCCAGTTCTCTCACATTCCCGAGCCAGCTGTAGCCCATCATCTTTGAAACAGCATCTTTTGAAATTTCATAAACAACATTACCGTGATGATTTGCCGCCTGTTCTAAAAAATGGTTCACAAGAAGGGGGATGTCATTTTTCCGCTCCCGAAGAGGCGGTATATGGATCGGTATCACATTCAGGCGATAATACAGGTCCTCCCGGAACGTGCCTTTTTTTACTTCTTTTTTCAGGTCCTTGTTTGTAGCACAAACAATACGGGCGTTCACTGATATGTTTTTTTCACTACCAACTTTTTCAATGGTGCCTTCCTGCAAAAACCGCAGCAACTTGACCTGGATGTCCTTTGTAAGGTCTGCCACTTCGTCAAGGAAGATGGTGCCGCCTTCAGCCATTTCAAATCGTCCTTTTTTGTCCCTGACAGCCCCGGAAAAAGCCCCCCTGACATGACCGAACAGCTCGCTTTCAACAAGCCCTGCCGGAAGGGCACCGCAATTGATGGGGACAAAAGGAGCACCGGCTCTTGGACTTTCATTATGAATAGCCGATGCCACCAGCTCTTTACCGGTACCGGTATCACCGGATATATGGACAGGGTAATCATATACGGCAACATTTTTGATCTGCTGAAAAATATCGATCATTTTTTTTGTTTTGCCGATAATATTTGAAAAACTGCTGAGTTCACCTGCCCGGATCTGAAGATCAATGAGATCGGTTACATCTTTAAAGGTGGCAAGAACACCGAAACTATTGCCCTTTTCATCCTTCATCATCACTACGGTCATCTCGACGCTTCGGGTCTCACCGCTTTTCGTGGTAATGTTTACCGAGTATCCCGCACAGTCATCAGGAACAGGGTTTATCCCGCAGAAGGAGCATTTATTCCCACAAAAAGGGGCGCCCAATGCCTCATGACAATCTTTGCCGATAAGCTCTTCCCTGTTGAATCCCGTAATCTGTTCGGCAGCGCGGTTGAAAAAAAAGATTCGCCGTTCCAGGTCGTGGGCAATAATCCCGTCCTTTACGTTATCCAGAATCCGTTCAAGGTTTTCAATGCTGGCCAGTTTATTAAATGAGTTTTCCATGATGAGAGAGACAGTATAATATGAGACAGTTATTGTCAAACCCAACTAATACGCATCATCCAAATCAAGGTCTTCCTTTGTCACCTTACCTTTGAAAAGATTGTAAGTCCAGATCTGGTAGCCGATGATAACGGGTATGAAAAGGATTACCACAACCAGCATAATTTTTAATGTCAGCGGACTGGAAGAGGCATTAAAAGCCGAAAGGCTGTATGCTTTGTCTATGCTTGAGGGAAACAGGTTGGGGTAAAGTCCAATGATACCGAAAAATATGGCGCCCATGGTCGTAAGGGCGGATGAAAACCAGGCAGAAAACCAGGCGCCCTTTGCAATAAAAAATTTCACACCCACAAGAGCGGCCACGGTAATAAGGATCACAATAAACAGTGCCGGGTGGGCAATATAGTTGTCGTAAAGTGGTGTGGCAAATTTGGTCGCCCCCAGGAAAATAACGGCAACAACAAGAAGAACCGGCCATATTTTACCGGCAGTGGCTGACGCCCTTTCATACAGGTCCCCTTCAGATTTTATACACAGCCACAGTGCACCGTGCTGGAGGAAAAGAAGAACAAAAAACACACCACCTAAAAGGCCGTAAGGATTTAACAGGGTAAAAAGGGTGCCGTGATAAATGCCGTTTCCGTCAAAGGGAATTCCTTTGAAGATATTGGCAAATGCCACGCCAAACAAAAACGCCGGTCCAAAACTGCCGATAAATATGCAGGTATCCCATACTTTCTTCCATGTGGGGTTGTTTACCTTGCCCCTGAACTCAAAGGAAACCCCGCGAAGAATCAGGGCAAAAAGAATCAGCATCAGAGCTGAATAAAGCGATGAAAACATAACTGCATAAACAAGGGGAAAAGCGGCAAAAGTAACCCCGCCGGCAGTAATCAGCCAGACTTCGTTCCCGTCCCAAACAGGGCCAAGGGCATTAATCATCACCCGTTTGTCCGTATCACTTTTTCCAAGAAACGGGTACAGAATCCCCACACCAAAATCAAAACCGTCTGTCATGAAAAACAGTGCCCATAAAAGGCCCCATATAAAAAACCAGATTGATTGTAATTCCATTTATACCTCCATGCCGGATAAACCGGAAATAAAAAAAATCTAAATTTCTAAACCCTGAACAAATCCCAATTTCAAATAATCAAGTGTTTCAGTTTAACTTCGGTCCGCGTTTTGCTTCTTTAAAAATCAGGTAAAACCCCACCGCCCCGAGAAGGCCGTAAATCAGCACAAAGGCAACAAGGGATGTGAAAACCTGGATGGATGCGACAGGAGAAACAGCATCCTTTGTTTTCATAATCCCGTATACAATCCACGGCTGCCTTCCCACCTCTGCAACGATCCATCCCAGTTGCATGGCAAGATACGGCAGGGGTATGGCAAAGAGCATAACTTTTAAATACAGGGGATAGTCGGTCAGGCGGTTTCTTAAAAACCATCCGACCAGTGTCAGCAGACAGAATAAAAACCCAAGCCCCACCATCAGTTTAAAAGCACTGAAGGTAATAAGCACCGGTGGTCTTTCATCTTTCGGGAAATCCTTCAATCCTTTTACTTCTGCGTTAAAGTCATGAAATGCCAGTAAACTTAAGCCCCCCGGGATGGGACCGATTTCAATAAAATTTCTCTCGTTTTTTTCATCCGGAATGGAGAAAAGATATACCGGTGCCCTTTCCGATGTTTCCCAGTGGGCATCCATGGCCGCCAGCTTTGCCGGCTGGGAATGGGCAAGATCAGCACCGTGCAGATGACCTTCGAACACTTCAAAAAAGGAAAATACCAGTCCGAAAACAAGGGCGATCCTGAATGACCGGGTGAAAAATTCGATGTTCTGTTTTTTCAGCAGATGGTAAGCACTGACGCCCATTACAAAAAAGGCACTGATGATATAAGCGCCGCCGACCGTATGAAAGAATTCAAGGATAGCGAATTTCTGTGTCACCACGGCAAAAAAATCGGTCAGTTCTGCCCGCCCGTTCCGGATAGTATATCCCACAGGATGCTGCATCCAGGCGTTTGCAATCAAAATCCAGATCGCGGAAAACGTTCCTGCCAGGGCCACCAGCCACATTACAGTGGCATGGGCTTTTTTTGAAATTTTGTTCCAGCCGAAAATCCAGACGCCGATCAGTGTAGATTCCAGAAAGAAAGCAGCCGTTGCTTCAATGGCAAGCAACGATCCGAAAATATCCCCGACAAAAGCTGAATAGCGGGACCAGTTGGTTCCGAACTGGAATTCAAGTGTGATCCCCGTGACGATTCCAAGGGCAAAGTTAATTAGAAAAATTTTGCCCCAGAATTTTGTCATCCTCAGGTAGGTTTCATCATCTGTCTTTACATACATGGTTTCCATGTATGCAATAAGCACAGAAAGACCTAATGTCAGAGGCACAAAAAGAAAATGAAACATGGTGGCTGCTGCAAACTGCAGCCTGGAAAGCAACACTACCGTATCCATATACCGCTCCTCCTCATTTTATTAATCTCATGCAAATCCCTGATCGGGTTTTTGTTTTTTAAGTTCTGACAGTTTACTGGCAAGAATCCTGATATGTTCCATTTCTTCCTTAATGACCGAATCAATTTTTTCCCCACCCCGTTTTGCAGGGACAAAATCTTTCATTGCCGTATAAAAAACAATTGAATCCTTTTCCGCGATGATGGCTTCCTTTAAAATGGCTTCAATATCTGTCACATCTATCTCTTTTTCGAAAAACACACGAATGCCTGCAAGTGCTTTGAGATACTGAATGGATTCATCTTCAGGGTCAACTACGGTAGGCGACTTTTCATCATCCGTAAGGCCGGCCTTTAAAGATGCAAACGTCTTTTCATGCTGATCTTCCATTAATGCAAGTTCCTGGAGAAGATCCTTATTGGGAGAACCTGAAACAATTTCTGCTGCCTTTCGATAAAATTTTGCACCGTTTCTCTCAATCTGCTCAGCAACTGTTAATATTTCCTCAATATTAAAATCGTACGCCATTTTTTCCTCCTTTTTATTTATTCAACCCGGCGAGCTTCTCACTTAGAATTCCTATATGGGCCAGTTCTTCCTTTTAATTATTATCGAATATTCAAGAATGACCCTTTATAGCAATTTTTCAGGTTTTACGCCACTTATTTCAATCACTTGGTAATTTTATGTGGGATGGTACAAAAAAACAGGGGGATTGAGAATCATTTTTATTCAGGGAATATGTTCATCTAAATAATCTTTAACGTACCATAAACACATTTCAGTAATTGAAGAATTGCGAATTCAGGAATTTAGAAATTTATTGTATTCTATCATTCTAAAATATAGTTTTCATTCAATCCCAGAATGCTTCAATCTTCCATTTATTGATTTTTATCCCACCATCCTTTTTTTATGTGGGCTTCTTTTTCTTCTTCTGCCAGTTTTTTTATTTTATATGCTGAATCAAGGATAATACCATAAAGAATGCCGCAGCCGGTGTCTTCACGATCAGTATCTCCCCTGGTGGCAAGTTTAATCATATCATCTACGATTTTTAATGTTGCCTTAATATTTTGATCACATGGTTTCACAGGTTGATACCTCCTGGAACATTTTTTATTATGGTTGTTCTCTATTCTGATTTGCTTAATAGATAATCAAGATGCATGCCAAAATAAATCCAGCGGGAATATCTTTAAAATATGATTAAATATCGAATAGATATGACCAAAATAAAAGAGAATGTCTGTTGCAGAAAAATGAAGTTCATCTGCCAGAAAGGCCTGACAAATGATACAGGACAGACAAGATGCAAAGAGGAGAAGTCAAAGCATGGCCCAAATACAGGCACTCTCCGGCAGGTCAATGTTTCAAATTGGTTATTGAGACAATGGTGTATCTCGGGACAATTTGGGTTTGGTGTTTTGTGTTCAGGACAAGTATCAATCCCTTAATGAATCTAACTTGAAGTGCCCATTGCCCACTGGAGAGCGGCATCAAACAACTGCCAGCCCTGGGAGGTAAAATGATTGGCAGTGTAATCACCCAAAAACATGCCTACCCGGCGATGCGCGGCCGTAAACCCGTCATGCATTATCGCGCCCTGATCATAGGCAAAAACAGCTACCTTGCTCGGATCTGAAGCAAAACCTGC
>JAUXDD010000207.1 GCA_030618465.1 Desulfobacteraceae bacterium | reverse complement strand
TCGATCCCCCTTTTCAAAGGGGGGAAGTTTTTTCCCTCTCTTTTCAAAGGGGGAAGTTTTTTCCCTCTCTTTTCAAAAGGAGGAAGTTTTACTCCTCCATTTACGAAAGGGGAAGTTTTTTCCCTCCCTTTTCAAAAAAGGGAAGTTTTACTCCCCCCTTTCGTAAAGGGGGGCCGGGGGGGATTTAGCAGCCTTCAAAACAATGAATAAACTAAAAATCTCATATGATCTTAACGCTGCATATACCCCCTGAATGAGTTCAGCCTGGTAAACTCACACCAATAATATCAAAACCCAGCATTCCCAGATAATAGAAAATCGTTGACCAGAAAACAACCATGACTGTGGTCATATAAAAAATGGTTCGTTTTCCTGTTCCAAATCTTACAGCAAGAAAAGCGCCTACCGGGATGCCCACCAGAACCGGTGTCAGGAACATGGTCCCGTAAAATCCGTATTTATTCCAGAAACGGATATATTTCCGGTACCTGGGGTTAAATCGCTTCTTTTTTTTTGGGGGGAATACTGCGGATATCGTTTTATTTATTGCCCTGCTGTACCTTAAGAATACAAATGAGCTGAAAAGGGAAGCCCCCAGATTGTACGTAATCATTTCAATATACGAAAAACCGTATACATAGCTCAATGCCGGGCCAACATAAGTTTTCCACGTGCTGAACATCATGATGGTCAACACTTTTAATATATAAATTTCACCATCCATCAAGAAAGCCCTGGCATCCCGCGTTGTCTTTACCCATCATAAAGCTGATTATCCCTGTGAATAGACTATGCTTTTTACCCGTCCCACCTGGCCGTCAACCAGGCGGACTTTAATTCCATGGGGATGATCTGCTGATTTTGTAAGAATATCCCTGACAACACCCCGGGTCAGCGTTCCGCTGCGCTGATCCTTTTTCAGTACAATGTCAACTTCGATTCCCGGTTTTATATGCTTCCGGATATTACCCTGCATTTTTTCCCCTTAATTGTGTGTAAATAAAAATTTATCATATAACTTAAAACTTGGGTGATTGGAATGTTTGTTTCTAAACCGCCGGCCTGTAAGGGCAGTACCCCGGCCGCGGTCCGGCAATCACAGGGTGGTTCCTGCAGACGGTCGGTCGTTTTTCATACACCCGGCAATTCCGTTCTTGATCAAGGAATATGCAATCGCCATTGCTGCTTTGTTCCATGACAAATTTCTCTGTTTTAAAATTGTACCGTTTTATGATCCTATCTTTTTTCAATCGCTTGATAAGGCTTTTCAGGGTATTTTCAACCTCCCATTCATCGGTCAGTTCCAGGCGCACAAGATCGGTAGTCGTAACTTCCACAATGAGTGTGCAGCATCCGGCATGACAGCTGTTGCACATTATTTTTTTATGTCGGAGCCATGTCCGCGGGTTCTCGATATCCACATCTGATTTTACTTTTGATATCGGCATAACTAATTATTTATTGTAAGCTTCACGCCATAATGATCGGACACGGGTAAGTCCAGCACACCGTCATCCGTATCTGCCGTAAATTCGGTATCAAAAATTCTTTCAACAGAGTTGTGATCGTTTTCAGATATCTGTTTAAACATGATATGGTCGATGATCACATCATTGCTTGTGTCCTGGACCAGTGGATTATCCGAGCAGAAAGTGCACAGGGGATCATCAGATACGGTATAGGGGATCGTCCACCCGGCGGTTTCAAATTTTTGGTAATTGTCCGGGGCCTCGCTTTCAATATCGGTTTTTTCCGGGCCGCAGTTCATATCCCCCATCAATACAATGGGGTTTTCCTGTCCGGCAGTTTTGGAAATCCAGGCAAGCATGGCGTCGATCTGGTCTCCCTGTTCATCTTCCCATGAATCCGCCTCCCCTGCATAGGGCGGTGCATTCCTCAGGTCAGCTGTTAAATGCGTGCCGTAGACATCCAGTGTGCCCAATGCGTCATCTTCCACCCGCACATGAAGCACAACCCGTTTAACCAGGTAGGATGACAGCACTTCCGATTCGGTCGAAGTGAACGGAAGCCTGGACAGAAAGAGCACACCGTTTCTGCCGTCGTTTGACCACAGGCCGGAAGGATCGGCACCGGTAGCACAGGCTTCCCCTATTTTATCCAGTGTACTGCCGAGATTTGAAATCATGCATGACCGGCACTCGTCGGATAATAAGAGAAATTCCACCATACAATTTTCCAATACACAATCCGAGAGGTTGTCCGGGTTCACATCCCCGCAGTTGGTCAGGGCGCAATCCAGGATATCCTCTTCTTCTCCGTCCGAACAGACAGCGCCGGCTTCCTGCCCGGTTTGTACCAGGTAGCTGTAGGGGTAATTACCTTCTGTCGCTTCGATGACGGCTGCAACGTCTTCATCTTTCCACACTTCCTGCAGGCAAATGATATCTGCATCCGCACTGGCAACGGCTGTTATGACTTCCGGCAGCCTTTCCGTATAATAGGCGACATATCCCTGTGCCAGGCCCGTATTATAGGTGATAAATGTGAGTGATCCCTCCTGGGAAGGGTTTCCCGACGAGCATCCCATGTATATGAGAAACAAAAGAACCGGTGTAATCAAAAAAAACAGTTTGCGGTGCATATCATCCTCCATTATGAATGATTTCAAAATGTACGTTGGTTGTATGAATAAACACTATCAATATTTATTCACTTAAGATAAATTATGAAAAGTTACAAGTGAAAGTGAGATGGAAATGCTAATTTATGGTTTAACCCTGTGCGTGATTATTTCAGCCGTGCTTCATATCCGGGCGGATTATGCAGGTGAACGGGTAAAGACATATATATTCAAACCGTTGACGGTTATCTGCATTATACTGATCTGCATGCTAAAAACCCCGGGCGGGTCACCGACATACAGATATATCATTTTAACCGGCCTTTTATTGTCACTGGTGGGTGATATATTTCTCATGCAACCCACGGATCAGTTTATAAAAGGACTGGCGAGTTTCCTGCTGGCACATATCTGCTACATCATCGGATTCTCCAGTGTCCGGGGATTCGGATTCAGTATTGCCTGTTTTATTCCGTCTATGGTGTTCGGGGGTATTATGCTGACCATCCTCCTGCCGCATACCGGCAGAATGAAAATACCGGTCATTGTCTATGCAACAGTGATTGCGCTGATGCTCTGGCAGGCGCTTGAACGGTGGGTGGGGATGCCCGCGACCAGTTCGCTGTACGCATTAACCGGCGCGTTATTTTTTGTGTTTTCAGATACCATACTGGCGTACAATCGTTTTGTAAAAAAATTCAGGGCAGCACAACTGGTGATATTGAGTACCTATTATTGTGCCCAGTGGTGGATCGGGATGTCTGTATAAATTATGTTAGCCTGTTAGCCAGTTGGCCGGTTGGCGGTTTTTATTTCTTTAGAAGGCCATGGAGAAGAATTTCATTAATATCGTTTCTGACTTTTTCCTGGACATCAGGTGTTGCCCTGGCGAAATACTCATTGCAGTATTCCTGGATACCCAGCAGCATGACGGCAAGAACCATGGAATTGATTCCTTTGAATAAGCCTTTCCTGATAAATTTTTGTATTCCTTTATCAAACAGGTTGACCTTGAGCTCAACAGCCTCATTGAGCTGGTCCGTAAATTTATCCGGATCATTCATGGCAGCCACGCGAAGCATATGTATCATATCTCTCCATAACGGATATTCCCTGAAATACGCGTGAGAGTAATTGTCAAATAATGCCAGGAGGTTGTTTTTATATTCACTGGTGATCTGTGTTGTCCCAACGGCTTTTGCTTCGCTGACGATGACATTTTTTACACACTCGATAAAGAGCTCTTTTTTATTTTTGAAATATTTGTAAAACGTTCCCCTTCCTATTTTCAACGTATCAACAATATCGGCAATGGTGGTATTGTCATATCCTTTTTTTCGAAACAGCGTGATGGCTGATTCGATTAAAAAGGTTTTAAAATTATTTGATCCTGACTTGTCGGGTATGGGGCCGGGCCCTTTCCAGTCGTCAACCATTTCAATGATGCCACTGATTTTTTTCAGGGACATATTTTCTTCTATTTGAAGTTTCTTAATCAGTTTCAGCCTGTTGAGGTATTCTTTGGAATAGTATGCTTTGGTTTTTCCGGTTTTAACAGGTTTGGGAAGAAGGCCTGCCCGGAGATAATATTTAATGGTTGAAATGGGAATGCCGGAGTGTTTTGAGAGTTCTGAAATTTCCATTGTTCGTTTACCTTGTGTTTATTAGACTGTCTCAAATATGATAGACACTATCTAACTAATGTTTTTTAATGTAATTGCAAGTCTTAATATCTGAACGGTTCGAATGTGTCAAGTTTTCCTGGTAAATAATAATTCTTTATATAATCAATTGAATAAAGAATTATTATATGAAAATACATTTTTTCTTGACAGGTTGTAATTAATGTGGAAATAGATAGTATCTAAACTGACCAATGTGTCAAAATGTGTGGAAATATATTGTCAATTGACGGTGAAGTACTCGTATTAAGGAGAAAAAATTATGTTTGAAACAAAAATCACCCGAATGCTGGGAATTAAATATCCCATTATTGGCGGAACCATGATGTCAATCACCAGTGCGGATTTTGCTGCCGCCATTTCCGATGCCGGCGGATTGGGGGTTCTCTGCTCGATCATGTACCAGACAAAGGATGCGTTTGCATCCGCCATTGACCGGATACGGGAATTGACCGATCAGCCGTTTGGCGTCAACCTGAATTTTTTTCCGGCGCAATTCCCTGTTTCCCAGGAAGAATATACGGAAATCATGATAGAAAAGGGCGTAAAAATTGTTGAGACGTCCGGTCACAGGGCTCCCGAAGAGTTGAGCGGCCGGTTCAAAGAGGCCGGCCTGACCTGGATTCACAAATGCGCCGGGGCCCGCTATGCCCGGAAAGCAGAAAAGCTGGGTGCGGATATTGTTACGGTGGTGGGGTATGAAAATGGCGGTGCCACAGGCAAATATGATATCGGAACACTGGTGATGGTTCCCACAGTCGTAAACGCAGTAGACACCCCGGTTATCGGCGGCGGAGGTGTAACAGACGGCCGTTCTCTTGCGGCATTACTGGCACTTGGCGCAGGCGCGGCAATCATGGGAACCCGCCTGCTCACAACACAGGAATGCCCCATTCACGATAATTTAAAGCAGGCCCTTGTCAATGCAACCGAGCTTGATACAAAAATTGTCATGGAGTCTATTGGCGGCACCCACAGGGTCTGGGCCAATGAAGCCGCACACAAATGTGCGGAGCTGGAAGCGGCAGGCGGCAGTTTTGAGGAGGTCCTCATGATTGTAGCCGGGGAAAAAGCCAGGATCATGTACGAAGAGGGTGATCTGGACTGCGGAATCGTTTCCTGCGGTCAGGGCGTGGGTATGGCCGATGACATCCCCACGGTAAAAGAACTGTTTGACCGGATGATGGCCCAGGCAACGGAAGTCGTTAACGGGTTGGCAAACAGCTGATACTGAATAAAAAAATTGGACAGGATTTACATGATTTCTTAAAAAAGTCAAAAAAACTCCCTCTCCCTTGACGGGAGAGGGTTGGGGTCAATGTTGTTGACTTAAGGAATTCTGTCAATTTTTAAAATCCCCCTCGATCCCCCTTTTCAAAGGGGGAAGTATTGCTCCCCCCTTTGTATATTGTGCCATATGGC
>JAUXDD010000106.1 GCA_030618465.1 Desulfobacteraceae bacterium | reverse complement strand
CCAGTCACAATGCACATAAATACTCCCATCCTCAGCCAATAAATCCCGCATCAGCACCAATCGTTCATAGATCATTGAAATAAACGAATCAGCACCTTTGCCCCAGGTATCCCGGTAGGCGATTTCTTCCAGGATGCCAGGTTTTTTGGTGAGTGTTTCGCCGCCGATTTCAATATCCATGGAAAAATCCGCGCCCACATCAAAGGGCGGATCAATATAGATCAGCTTGATGCCGCCCTGGGCCTCGATCTCTTCCCGAAGCGGCCCGTTTTTCAGCGAAGACAGCACCAGTTTGTTGTCACCCCAGATCAGCTTGTTGTTCCACCCCTTGATCTGCCTCCCGGTCTGCATGTCAAACAGTTCCAACTGCAACTGTACCGCTTCCTCCGCCCGTGGCTCATCCACCTGCTCGATTACCTGGAACGGCAGCACCACATTGCATACTTCACTGGTTTTCCCGTTCCAGACAAGCTCCACCTCCCGCTTGTCCTCAAACAGCAAAAACCGGTACTTCTCCGGCAGCGACCTGCCCGCCTCAAGACACCGGTTGATATCTCTTATTTCATTGTCGGTGAGTTTCATGTATTTGCCTTTTCATACTAAATTCATTCAAATTCTATACTTTCCATTACCTATACCCACTCAAATCTACGCTGAAATACCTTGAAATAATTCCATTTGCCGGTCAAATGCTGGAAACGCCCGGCCACAATTCCCGGAGAAATGTTAAGCTCATCAGCCAGACAAATCACATCCTCTTTTTTGCGAAATGCAGCAATTTCAGGGTCCCGATCCCGTGGAATCAGAAACTGCGCTGCAAATTCGTCTGCTTTTTGTTCGCGCGGGTCATTACCGCCGTCATTGATATAGAGATCTTTCTTGGTGTCATGAAGGACATGTCCTGCTTCATGAAAAAATGAAAACCAGAATAGATCTTCCATCTTCCCGCGAAGGTTAAGCAGAATCATAGCCTTGGATGCTGACAGCCATTTTGTCGCTCCATGCCATGGCACCTTTTTCATCTCCGGGACCAATGCCAGAGCAACACCCGAATCAGCACAAAGGCGGGTCATCTCAGGAACAAATAATTCGGGACATTCGACTGTGAGCCGACGAATAGCTTGTAAGGCCTTGGTGAAATTACTTTTATTAAACGGTTTACAAATTATCTGATGCACCTGAATTTCACCGAGTCTGATCCATGCGGATGCCGGACATGGGCAAGTCTCAAAACACTGGGAACGGCGCGCCGCTACTGCCGGATTTGCCCAGATCTCTTCCCATGCCAACACACTGCTCACCCCGTAAAATTTCAATGTTTCCCGCAAAAGAAGCACCTTGTCTTTTAGAAAATCAATCGCTTTACGCTCAATGAGTTCTTTTGTAGGAATAGTCTTCAACCAGTCAAGATCACCTTCAAGTTGCATCCGTTCCTTAACTTTGGCCAACTGCTCCCGGTATTGCGCCTCCAAATTATTCCACATGCGTGCCGGGACATTGGTGGCCAACTCAAGTTTATTGGCGGTTTCATAAGAAATGGGCTGATCACCCTTGAAAATTCTGTTTAGGGACTGTACTGTCAAGCCGGTGCGAATTGCCAGCTCTTTCTGGCTCATGTCCAGCGATTCCATAACCTCTTTCAATGTTTCTCCCGGTGGAACCGCATAATCCGGTTCAAACCCGTAACGTTTTTTTGCCGTCAGCATATGTTGTCCCCCTGTTTAATGTGTGTCAGCAATTTCGACTATCTCGATTTCAGTAATCTGTGTCCAATCCAGCCCGCCGTCCTGTATAACCGGAACCGGATCGTTGGCAGAGATAAACAACAGGCGATATGGGTGTTCAAGATCAACGGACAGCTGCCCATCACGATTTCCTGACAGTTGGTGGCATCGCGAAGGTGGCAATCTGGAAATATCAGCCAGACAGGACGCCGCCGTTAACTCCATCAATCGTCGCTGCAGTTTCCCGGCCATCTTTGAACCAAGTTTTTTGATGGCCTCGTTTTTATTATTGCAAACTTTCTGCAACTTTTTTGTTTTAAAATATATTACCATTATTGGCTCATTGCAACAAAATTATTAACATATCATGTTAATGATTTTAATGAAGAGGCAAATATACCCGCCCAGCCTGTCCGTTATATCCCGTATTAATCATAATTGATATTTATTATTAATATCCTGTTGATTTGTCAACGGACTTGAGATGGATGCAATATACTTCCGAGTCTTCCGCCTTGCTCCAAAAAAACCTGGCAGGTTCCTGTAAAAATATTCATTTGTACCCATTTTTTGTTTATCCGCAGATTTTCACAGATTAAATGCGGGTTTTATGCTGAAACCTGATTTGATGGTGTTATTCAATATCTTCTCTTGCCTGTGCATTTTCCAGGTGATAGCATTAATATTTTATGAATCTTCCATAAAATACAATCCAAAGGGTTGAGTTTGGAAAAATTGACACTATATTCTAAAGAAATATTATTATAAAAGGGGACCATATGAAAATAGCAGTCAGCGGCAAAGGGGGCGTGGGAAAGACCACTTTTTCCGCCCTTACAGTACGGGCACTAAATGAAGAAGGCAAACATGTGCTTGCCATTGATGCTGACCCGGATGCCAATCTTGCAGCGGCTCTGGGCATACCGGATGCAGATAAAATTGTCCCTATCGCACAGATGAAGGACCTTGTTTATGAAAGAACCGGTGCGAAAGCCGGCACTATAGGCGGTTTTTTCCAGCTGAATCCAAAAGTGGATGATCTTCCGGATTCTCTTTCCGCAAAGTTTGAGAATATTAAACTGATGCGCCTTGGAGCGGTAAAAAAAGGCGGCTCCGGATGTCTGTGTCCTGAAAGCACATTGTTAAGAGCGCTTGTCACCCATATTGTTCTTGCCAGGGATGAAGTGGTTCTGATGGATATGGAAGCAGGAATCGAGCATCTTGGCAGGGCAACGGCTCAGGCTGTTGACAAACTTATTGTGGTTGTGGAACCGGGCAGAAGGAGCATTGACACGGCACAAAATATCAGGAAACTTGCCTCGGAAATATACCTTAATAATATCGTTGTGGTCGGGAATAAAATACGATCAAAAAAAGATGAGGAATTCCTCCAAAAAAATCTGCCCGATTTTGAATTTCTTGGTTTTCTCCCGTATGATGATGCATTGATTGAAGCCGACCTGAACGGAATTTCACCCTATGATGTTGATTCAACTGCAAAGGCAAAAATAAAAGAGATGACGCACTCATTCTGAACTCTGGAATATAATAACATGCCCATAAACTATCAAACGCATTCGAAATATCACAAAAAATCATCCCCCGCAAAACGCCCGGGAAGAGGAAAAGCGGGATTCCGTCGTAACAGGAAAGCCCCCAAACCCATAAAAATAAAACCCGGTTCAGATGCAAAGTTGAAAAAGATTTTTGCATCCATTGGCGTACCTGATAAAAGCCCGTTCAAACCTGATTCTTTCCAGGTAAAAGCTGTGAATGCTGTAAAGCATGCGGATACGCTTGTAACAGCCCCCACAGGATCAGGGAAAACATGGATTGCAGAAAAAGCCATCACACGAACACTCAAAGACGGCGGGAAAACCTGGTATGCTACGCCGTTAAAAGCATTAACCAATTCCATATATTCAAATTTTTCAAATATTTTCGGCCCTGAACAGGTGGGTATTTTAACCGGCGACCGGAAAGAAAATCCGGATGCGCCCGTTATTGTGGGAACCACTGAAATCCTGCGAAACCATTTGTATGATGCCATGCATGAAGGTACGGATTTGCCTGTGGATCTTGTTGTTCTCGATGAAGCACACTTTCTGGGTGACCCGGAGCGGGGTGTTGTGTGGGAAGAAATAATGATATACCTCCCGCCCAGGATTCCCCTGCTTATGCTTTCGGCCACCATCGGAAATGCAAACCAGATTGCATCATGGCTTTCATCCATACGCGAAAAGGAATGTGTGGTTATTGAAGAATCAAAAAGGCCGGTGTCTCTTTATCCCCTCTTCTTCCACCCGTCAGGCACCCTTTTCCCACTGACGGTTCAGGACGAAAAAAAGAATAAAGCCCGGCTGTATAAAAAAACCCTTTCATACATTCAGAGCAAACGCCCCCCTCTTCTCTCCCGTGGCAGAAAGCTCCCGCCCATGGACGAAATCATTGGGGTGTTAAGAAAATACAATCTTCTTCCAGCCTTATTTTTCTTAAAATCCAGAATAGATTGCGATAATGCAGTTAATCTCTGTACAGAAGAAGGTCTTTTAAGTGACCCCGGCAGAAAAGATCATCTCAACAAACGCATTGAAGAACTTGTCTCACACAGCCCTCATATTAAGCGACACCGGCAGCGCTGGCACCTTGAACACCTTGCCGTTGGCTCCCATCACAGCGGGCAGCTTCCTGCCTGGAAAATTGTAGTGGAAAATCTAATGGCAGAAGGTCTGCTGGATGCTGTTTTTGCCACATCAACGGTTGCCGCCGGTGTCAATTTTCCTGCACGCAGCGTTGTAATTTTAAATTCCGACCGGTTCAACGGGGCGGATTTTATGCCGCTTACTTCTACAGAATTTCACCAGATGACCGGAAGGGCCGGGAGGAGAGGCATGGACAAGGTAGGATTTGCGGTAACTCTTCCGGGAAAATTCATGGACCTGCGGCTGATTGCAAAACTGATCAACTCGCCTGCTTCTGATGTTCACAGCCAGATCCGAATCAATTTTTCCATGGTGCTGAACCTGCTCCTGTCCCATACACCGGATCAGATTAAGGAATTGCTGGACAAATCCTTTGCATCATTTCTCCTTGCTAAAAAAAGAAGAAACGCAGTTGTTCCCGGATTTATTAATGACGTTTCCGGACAATTATGGAAGGATTTTCAACGACGGCTTAATTTCCTTAAAGAACACGACTATGTTTCAAAAGATGACACGCTGACAGACGACGGCATCTGGGCTTCCAAACTGAGAATCGATCAACCGCTCATGGTGGCGGAGGGATTCAGGCTCGGAATTTTTCCGGAAACAGATCCTGCGCTGCTTGCCGCAATCATGTCCTCATTTGTAAACGAACGGGAAACTGATGACGACAAAATAAGCAAAGATCTTATTCCCAAAAAGCTGGTATCATCATTTTTACATATAAAAAAAATGCTGCGACCGTTTGCAAAAAATATGTTTACACAAGGATTTTCAGTCAACCCTATTTGCCTGGAACCGGCAGTTACCATCTTTTCATGGGCAGCGGACATGCCGTGGGAAAAGGTGGTCCAAAATTCCGGTCTTGCGGAAGGAGACCTTGCCCGCCTGATTTTAAGAACATCCGATAACCTGAGACATATCCGTAATCTTTCCCATATATTTCCTGAAGCTGCTGAAACTTCAAAAAAATCCATCGACCTCTTAAATAAAGAGCCGGTTGTCTCTTTTTATTCTTGACTATCGGCAATCATTTCTTTATATTTTACACCAATTTGAGTATCCCTGTCTGACATCTATTATCATTTGAGTTACGCTCGATCTCTTACACCAGATCCGAAATAAGCAACTAAAATCCTTACTCATTTTATTTATTGAAATGTATAATTATTCTGCTTTTTTATAACTATTGCCTGAAAGTGTTTCAACATTACGGTAATATTCGATGTGGAATTCAGTCCGACCATTGCAGACCCCTTCTCCCGAAACATCCATTCTTATGTTTCGTGGAGACACCATAACATTTTCTCTGGCATTGCCCGCACACGAAAAGGGTAAGGCATGGATTCGCACAAATATCGGCCATGCTGCAATCACGAGGAAACAGATAATCGATGAAGTTAAAAATGATGACCACCCCCTTGGCCGTGACTGGTTCGACATTCCCATGATAAAAAAAGGCGACAAATCGTATACGGTTACACTGCCGCTTTGTGAAACCGGCCATTTTGAAGCCAAGTGTTTTTTTCTTCCGGACAAAGAAACCACGCCGGCATGGCCCGAAGGAGGCAATACGGTTATCAATATTGAGCCGGCCGACACCTGTTGCGCAAATATCATCTACAATGCATTTGTAAGACAGTTCGGGCCGAATAAACGCGGCGGCAACACCCGGAATCATGACCAAACCGCATGCATTGAAAAACTGGACAAAGCCGGTTACGCAGTGATTCCCAAATCAGGAACCTTCAGGGATTTCATTTCAGAACTGGATTTCATTACCGGAACACTCGGATGCAGGATCATCCATCTTCTGCCCATACATCCCACACCCACAACGTATGCACGTATGGGCAGGTTCGGAAGCCCTTATGCGGCACTGAGTTTTACGGCCATTGATCCGGCACTGGCGGAATTTGACCCGACAGCCACCCCGCTGGAGCAATTTATCGAGCTGGTAGATGCCGTTCATGCGCGACATTCAAAAATTATTATCGACCTTGCCGCAAATCATACAGGATGGGCCGCCAGTCTTCACTGGAGTCACCCGCAATGGCTTATTCGTGATGAAGCGGGACGTATCGAAGTCCCCGGTGCCTGGGGCGTCAAATGGAGCGATCTTACCAGTCTTGACTATTCCCACAAAGAGCTGTGGCATTACATGACAGATGTTTTTCTTCTCTGGTGCAGGAGAGGCGTTGATGGATTTCGATGCGATGCCGGCTACATGATCCCGGTACCTGTCTGGAAGTATATTGTTGCAACAGTCCGCGAACAATTCCCGGATACGGTATTTTTTATGGAAGGTCTTGGCGGTAAAATTTCCGTTACCAGGAATATTTTAAATACTGCCAATTTCAACTGGGCATATTCCGAACTGTTTCAAAACTATGATCGCGGTCAGATTGAGTATTATCTTCCCGAGGCTTTTGATATTTCCAGGAGCCATGGAATCATGATTCATTTTGCGGAAACCCATGACAATCCCCGACTGGCAGGACGTTCAAAAGTATATGCCAGAATGCGCGTTGCCCTGTGTGCACTTTTTTCACATCATGGCGGCTTTGGTTTTGCAAATGGTGTTGAATGGTTTGCCGATCAGAAAATCAATGTGCATGAATCCCATTCCTTAAACTGGGGTTCTGTAACAAACCAGGTGAAACACATCAAGCGCCTTACAGCACTGCTGAAAACGCATCCTGCTTTTTTTGACCGGGTGGAAGTGGAGATGATCCAGAAAGGTAAAGGAAACCATATAACATTACTCAGGCACCACATCCCCAGTGGAAAAAAACTTCTGATTCCGGTGAATCTTGATGATAAAAATCATACGACAGTATACTGGGATCACCATAAGGCCGGTATTAAAGATTGCTGTTACATGGATCTTCTCTCAGGAAAAGAGATCCACGTCAATGAATCTCATGGATTTCATTCCTGTCTTCTTGATCCCGGGCAGGTGATGTGCCTTTCACCGGACGAAAATGAGCTGGAACGTACTCCAGTGTTCACCCAAAAGCCGGCAACCATACCGGATCGTATCGTTTACCAGGAACTGCGTGCCAAAGCCCTTGAAATCTACTGTTTTTACAACGCCCCCTGTTCAGTTAATGATTTTCAAATCGATCATGCGGCTAAAAAAATGGCTGAAGACCCGGTTGAATACTGCCGCAATTTGAATCCCTTCAGCCGGGAACCCCGGGTAATTTCCTGGCACTGGCCCCGTGATGTTGACCGGGAAGTCATGATTCCGCCAGATCATTTTCTGGTTGTATTTGCTCCGTCAAATTTCCGCGTCACCATTAAAGAAAGCGATGCGGAAAATGCAAAGGTATTATCCTGTGAAAAAAGTCTGCCCTGTTCAGGAGGCTCTTATTTTGCCCTTTTATTACCACAGCCGGTACCGGATATCCATCGGTCCTGTATTCTTACCCTCTCCGTTTATACCAAAAAAACTTGCCCACATGAAAAAGCGCACCTTCTTTATCTGGCACATGCCCGCCAGACATATGTAAAAACCGTCTACCACCGCCATGAATTGCTGAACCGCCATATTCTGATGCTTGGAACAAACAGCCGCGGAGGAATGCTCAGGGCAAACGGTTTGTGGGGCGAACTGAAAAGCAGATACGATGCCCTTCTTGCTGCAAATTTCAATAAGGATGTGCCTGAAGACAGATGGATCATGTTTACACGATGCAGGGCATGGCTTGTGTTCCAGGATTTTTCCCAGGAACTCGGCCAGGGGTGCCTTGATTCATTCACATACGACCACCAATCAAGAGGCTACTGGCAATTTCACATTCCCACAGGCCAGGGAGAACATATTTTTCTGACTGTTGCTGTAGAAATGGTGGATAAAGAGAACACTGTACATATCACTTTTTTTCGTCATCCGGCAAAAGGCATTCATGAGAGACTGGATGATGACAGGGAGGCACGCATTATCCTTCGTCCTGACATTGAAGACAGAAATTTCCACGAAACAACCAAGGCGTTCACGGGTCCTGAACACAACTGGCCAATGTCTGTTCAGGCAGATACGGATCATTTTATTTTTTCGCCGGATACAAACCGGAAACTTCATGTGTGTATTTCAAAAGGCACATTTACCCTGGAACCTGAATGGCAATACATGGTGCATCGGCCAACAGACGGACAACGCGGACTTGATCCGGATTCAGATCTTTTCAGCCCGGGATATTTTTCCGTATTTATTAAAGGGGGAGAGTCTGTTCAACTGACTGCCAGGGCTGTCAGTTCAGACGAACAGATAGCTTTATCAAAATGCCCGGTTCAGGACAAAACCATACAGTACCTCACTGAAAAAACCATATTTGCTTCCCTTGAAAGGGATACGGATCTGAAACCGGCTGATGCATTAAAACGTGCCATGGCACACTTTGTCGTCAGACGCGAACATCTGCATACGGTTATTGCGGGATATCCGTGGTTTCTTGACTGGGGTCGGGATACCCTTATATTTATCCGGGGCCTGATTGCGGGCGGAAAAACAGAAAAATCCAGGGCAATTCTTGAACAATTCGGTAAATTTGAAAAAAACGGCACATTGCCGAACATGATCATAGGGGATGACGCACAGAATCGCGACACATCCGATGCCCCTTTATGGTTTTTTGCAGCCTGTTCAGACCTTCTGAAAAGTGAAAAAAAAGATGATTTTCTTGACGTTCATTGCGGTAAAAAAAGAACGATTCGCGATACGCTGATTTCAATCGGCAATTCCTTTATTTCAGGGACACCCAATGGTGTCCGGATGGATCCTGAAACAGCACTTGTTTTCAGTCCATCCCATTTTACATGGATGGATACCAGCTTTCCTGCAGGAACTCCAAGAAAAGGATATCCTGTTGAAATTCAGGCATTGTGGTATAACGCCCTGTCGCTGCTGGATCAAATTGATCCCGAAAAAAATCATGGGAACAACTGGAAGCATCTTTCCGAAAAGGTTCAGGACTCGATTCATCAACTGTTCTGGCTTGAAGATGACCGGTTCCTTTCTGACTGCCTTCACGCGCAAAAAGGCCAGTCTGCTGTTACGGCGGAGCCTGACAATGCACTGAGACCAAACCAGCTTTTTGCAATTACCATGGGGGCTGTAAAAGACGTTAAAATATGCCGCATGGTCTTAAACGCCTGCGAAGAGCTGCTGATCCCGGGGGCAATCAGGAGTCTTGCTGACAGGCCTGTGAGACATCCGCTTGAAATTATTCATAACGGCCGCCTGCGCAACAATCCTTATCATCCATACCAGGGAGAATATTCGGGTGATGAAGATACAAAACGAAAACCGGCTTACCACAACGGGACTGCATGGACATGGGTATTTCCTTCCTTTTGTGAAGCATGGGCAAAAACATACGGCAAGCATTCAAATAAAACGGCCCTTGCGTGGCTTGCCGCCGGTTCCATCTCAATAACCCAGGGATGCACAGGTCATGTGCCGGAAATAATGGAAGGAAACTTTCCCCACAGGCAATGCGGCTGTGATGCCCAGGCATGGGGGGCCAGCGAGTTTTTTCGTGTATGGCGTCTGCTTGATGAATGACATCAGGATTGTCAGCCGTTCCCGGAAAATTATTTTAATTCGTGTCCATCCAGAAATGAGATAGTTTGTTCAATTTCAAGGAAGGCGAAAATTTTAACCGGAGGCGCCCCGAAGGAAGTGCCCTTGGGGTGAATATATTTAATATTTCGAGGATTAAAAT
>JAUXDD010000180.1 GCA_030618465.1 Desulfobacteraceae bacterium | reverse complement strand
ACCTTTTTGGCAACAGCTTTCGTTCCCTTTGGCTTGTCTTTGGCTTTTTTTGCAGCCGCTTTTGTTTTTTCAGGAGCCGCCGTAACCTTTTTGGCAACAGCTTTCGTTCCCTTTGGCTTGTCTTTGGCTTTTTTTGCAGCCGCTTTTGTTTTCCCCTGGGCGTCCTTTGTTTTTTTCAATGTTCCCTTTTTTTTGCTGGCAGCGTCGTCTTTTACTTTACTTGGTGCCCCCTTAACTTTTTTGGCGGATACTTTTTTCTTTTTTGGAGTTTCCTTTTTTGTCTTTTTCCCTGTTGTAGCAGATTTTTTTGTCATAAAGTTTTTCCTCCTGCAAATTCCAGGATAGATATTCCCTTCCTGCTCACCAGAATTTGTTTTTCTTTTAATAATTTAAGAAGCAGCTCGTGATCATTCCTGTCTTCAGCCGCTTTTATTTCTTTAAGCAGTGTTTTTTTTCTATTGTTCCGACTGTTTAAAAACTGTGCAATCAATTTGCGGCAGCCGTTATCATTCCAGATATCTTCCCCGATAGCCAGAGAAGCGATGATTCGCCTCTGTGTGTTATCATTAAGACAGGCCATCAAATTTGATACATCTCCGTTAACATGGAAATCTTTGTGTTCAATAATCAAGTGGCCAATTTGTTTTAATGTGTTGCTTTCAAAATTGTCGAGTACTTTTTTGTTACGAATTTCAGGTATTATCCCTGGGGATTGAAGCATCATAGCGATAATCTGTTCCTCAATCCGCTTCCACTTATCCTGGGATGTTTTGTCATGCCCAGCGACCATCGTATCTATGGCATGACCGGGCCATTTATTGCCGGAATGGGCTGTTTTTACCGAAGTCGTTCTTATTTTTTCAAGAATGGCTGCTTCATCAATACCGGTTTTTTCTGCCAGTTCTTTGATGTATAATGACCTTGCAACACTGTTGGTAATAGCTGATAATGGACCTTGCAGATCGGAAATCGTTTGAATCTTCCCTTCTATGGACAGGCCGTATTTTTTAACAGCAGACTCTATCAAAAAAGATATAATCCCGAGTGAGCCTGCAGCGGCTTTTTGAAATGATTCAACGCCAAACTCAAAAAGATATGAATCCGGATCATGCCCGGTGGGGAGAACAAGAATGCCGGCATCTACAAAACTTTTTTCAAATACCTCAATACTGCGCCGGGCAGCCTTTATTCCTGCCTCATCTGAATCATAAACGAGTATGACTTTTCCTGATTTTCCGATAAGTCCTCTAATTATTTGGACATGCTCAGAAGTGAGAGCGGTTCCAAGGGTTGCAACCGCATTTCCCAATCCGTGCTGGACAAGGGATATGAGATCAAAATATCCTTCAACAATGAATACGGCACCGGTTTTTCTGCATTCTTTCTTTGCATGGTGCAGGCCATAGAGTGACTTGCTTTTGTTGTACACCGGCGTTTCAGGGGAATTGAGGTATTTGGGTAAAGAATCATCCATTACCCGGCCGCCAAAACCGATGACCTGCATTCCCCTGTCAAAAATGGGAAAAATAATGCGGTCCCTGAAGCGGTCATAATAACCGTTGCCGTTACCTCTTGGAACAATAATGCCCGTTTTGTGGGCAAGAGAATGGGAGATTCCTTTTTTTTGTAACATTTTTAACAGGCTGTCCCAGGTTCCAGGTGCATATCCAAGGCGAAACTGTTCAATTATCTCTTTCGTTATGCCTCTTTTTTGTAAATAGTTAACTGCTTTTTGTCCAGCAGTCACATTCATAAGATTATTATAGAAGAAGGTCATTGCAGCTTTATTTACAGAAAAAATCCGTTCTCTTTCACCGAACCTTTTTTTCTGTTCAATTGACATGGATTGGGTCGGGATGTCTATGCCATAGCGTCGGGCAATCATTTGAACTGCTTCAGGAAATGAAACACCATTATGCTTCATCAAAAAACTGAAAACATTTCCCCCTTCACCACATCCAAAGCAATGAAATATCTGTTTGTCCGGGCTGACCGTAAATGAGGGGGTCTTCTCCGTATGAAAGGGACAAAGCCCGAGATGGTTTTTCCCCGTTTTTTTTAAAAGAACGACTTCAGACACAATATCAACAATATCAGCTGTGTGTTTGATCTCCGCGACTTTATCTTCAGGAATAAATACCGTCAAAAAAAGTGCCCTCCGCCAGGAAGCAGGCTTATGTGTCGGCAAGTTACAGATGAAAACATATAAACCAAGTCCGTTATATACCGAAAATGCTTAGCTGTATCTTTTTGATTCACGTTTGTCAAGGTTTTTTCAGCAGTAATACCATTTGATGAGCAGGAAGGTAATAAACAAATACACAACAAGAAAAATAACAGTGAACAGAATATTTGTTACAATCAGGCCTGGTATTCATTCACGGGGGTATTTTGATGAACTTGTAAAAAGTTAGATTTCCCCACCCCCGGCGGGAGGGGATTAAGGGGAGGGGGATATAATAGACTGAAATTTCATTTTATTCACCCTCACCCCGGCCCTCTCCCGTCAAGGGAGAGGGAGATTTTCGACTTTTTACGAAACCATCAAATATGAAATAATAACTTTAGAATAAGATCTTCTTCTTTTTTAGAATTCGATTTTTTAACTGGTGAGCAATGCTATTTTGCTCCTTAAAAGTACGAAACTGATTCCTGATTTTTAAGGGAAGTATGTCATGTTCGATCTTTTCAGTGAAAGCGTCTTTTACAGCTTTAAAATACCATACTAACTCTCTGAATTGAACTGCTCTGACGAATCCAATAAACAGACGCGATGCAATTAAATACAGAAATACAGGGTATGGAAAATATCTACGAATAATCCATATGGAATTACGGGTTGGAAAATATACCTGCCTCCAGTTTCTTTTTGGATATTCACGGTGAACTACACGGCATTTGGGTTCATACCATATTTTATACCCTTTCAGGGCAACACGAATCGCCACTTCTACTTCATTCTGATATAAA
The DNA here is from genome assembly GCA_030618465.1 of Desulfobacteraceae bacterium. Lineage (GTDB taxonomy): Bacteria > Desulfobacterota > Desulfobacteria > Desulfobacterales > SURF-7 > JAUXDD01. The sequence goes on along the minus strand of JAUXDD010000180.1, from coordinate 3,462 downwards.
AAGAATTCTTCCGGGAACCATCCCACGCTTTCAAATAAATTTCTTCTGATCGCAAAACCACACCCCACAAATGCCATGGATTCACCGGCTTGATCTGTTCCAGGAATATGCCAGGTTCGAAAGGGGCTTCCATCAGAAAATTCAATTTGGCAAGCAACAACACCAACATCAGCATTTTCATCAAGTATGTTGATTATCAAATCAATAGTTGTTTCATCATAAGGATGCGAATCATCATCCAGTACTAAAATGTATTCTCCAGACGCCTTTTTGAACCCCTCATTCAATCCTGCTATCCCCACATTTTTCTGCATTTCAACAACAGTTAACCAATCTTTCTGGGATTTCAAAAATTCCTGTGACTTGTCTGTGGAAGCATTATCAACAGCTATGACTTCCACATTCTTATGATTAGATAAGATTTCTTTTAAGTATAATGTTGTCTTTCGGGTTTCTTTCAAGCGATTATAATTCAGAAAGACAACACTCAGGTTTATATCAGACTTTATACGATTCATAAAAATTGCAATATAACGCAAAAGATACTCTAATTATTATTAACTACACCCGGTTTCCAGACAGTTAATTCTTCTTTTTTAAAAAAAATGTGATTAACAAATTCCACCCCCTGCATAAAAGAATGATCCATATTTCCAACTTCATATCGCCATGAGCCAAAACGTCCACGGGAATAAATTCCATGATTCATTAAATGATCATGAAGAGGAAATATATTTAGATTTCGTTTCAGGCATGGAGTGGGATATCCTTTTTTCTCCACATGATACCAGGTATGATGGATACAATTTTTATTTTCAATTAATCCCGTGTTTATCATACCCTGAATCACATCCTCAACTACAGTATCCGGATTCACAAGTTTTACTTCAGTTTCACTTACTTCACACATCAATGACCAGTAGTTGTTTATATCCGGCACATTGTTCGGCGAATAATTGCTAAATACCGTAGCACGATAAAAAGGACAGTTATCTTCAGGAAAATACATCCAGCATTTTGTTGAAAGATGTTCCGGCGGATTCCCAGTCATGGCAATTCCAATAATATGGGAACAAGAATATTTTAGTTTAGGCGGAACATCAAACGGAGGATCAAAATCAGCTATTTTTACAAGACTGGTTAATGGCATTGTTGTTAACAATACATCATATTCCTGTTTCGAACCGTCACTCAACCGGACAAATTTTTCTTTTGATGAAATGCTATCAACTTTTTTATTTAAATGAAGATGACCATCTGGAAGATGCCGTGCCATTTCATTCCAAATTGCTCCAGTTCCCCCATGTAAAGGAAAACGAAACGTTGAATTAGGCCCCCAGGAAATTGAATCTTTATTGTAGATATAATTTTCAATTACTTTTTTTAAATCTACAGTTGCCACACGATCACCAACCCAGGACCAATCCAGCTGGTCAACAGGAAAACCCCATACTTTGAAGTTATATGGTCTCAAAAACCATTTAGCAAGACCCGTTCCAAAGCTTAAATCAATCCATTCACCAAAATTGGCTGGGCCGGAATTTGCTGGACCGGAATTTGCTGGACCGGAATTTGCTGAAATTGATTGATGACCGTTTTTATGGATATCTATTATCCCTTTAATGCATTCCCAGAATATATCACGTGGGAGCCGATGAATATTGCTCTGTATGGGATATGGTATAAACCGTTCCTGCATTCGAACCCATGCTTCCCGTTCATGAAATACCCAGCCGTCTTCACTTCCCAGAACAGTATCCATAACATTGTCAAAATAATTATAGTGACTGAACAGCACATGGCCGCCGACATCCCAAATGAAACCGTCATCATCCTGAAAAGATGCGGAAAGTCCTCCCCACTGGTTTTTTTTTTCAAAAATCTGCCAGTTATTATGGTCAAGTTCTGATAAACGCCATGCAGCTCCAAGTCCACAAGGACCGCCGCCTATAATAACGACTTTCATTATTTGTAAAATCCTTCAAAGTAAAAATTTGAATTTTATTTGTATTACATTCTTTTTATAAAGTGGCAAGAATTAATGTTTTCTAATTCCCTGATTCTGAAAACTCTTTATCAGGCAAGCGTTTACAACCGGCAAATAAAAATGACCATGTTTTTAGTATGATATTTATCATATATATCGCTTTGAAATTTATATTGCCTGTGTTGTCAACGTGGTCGAACTGTTTCCGGCCATATTGTCCCTGAAAAAAATCTTCAATCCCCTCTATAAAGGCTTTTGATAGAGCTTTATTTGAATTAAGACAAGAAATAAAAGATGCAAACATGATCCTAATAATTAATATATTTATAAGAATCCGTCGCCTCGCGCCTGTTGAATAGTTATTAAAAAACCACAATGAATTACGAGTCCTGTAATAATACCGCCATATCGAAGAGTTATCTAATGTTCGCTCATTCCAGCTTGGATGATAAACAATGGATGTATTTGATGCCATTACACGATATCCGGCTTTTTTAAACCGTGCACACCATTCCATATCATCCCAGTAAATAAATAGCTTTTCCTTCATCATGCCCAATTTTCTGACTAAAGGTGTGCGGACAAGAAGAGAACAGGCAGCCACATAATCAACTTCGAATACATCATGATTGTAGAAATAATTTTCGTTATCAGGTTTATTCCTTATAATTCCTCCCAGTTTATAATCAATATAAGATCCGGCCTCTATTACAGTTTCTTTGTTGCCGATATCAATTATTTTTGATCCGCAAACCGCAGTATCATTATGGCTTTGCATTAACGAAACAAGATGGCGCAATGTATCGTTTTCAACCTCCACATCATTGTCAAGAAGCCATATAAACTCAATCTTTTGATCATTCTCAAAGACCCAGCGCATGCCTGTGTTGAAGCCACCTGCTCCACCGAGGTTCTCTTTGTTTTTGATCAACCGGATTTCAGGAAAGGAGGATGCAACAACTTCAACAGTATTATCACTTGAATTATTGTCTACCAGCACTGTAACTATTTTTTCAGCTGGATAGGCGATTCGTTTCAGCTGATGAAGTAACCTGACTACATATTCCTCTTTGTTCCAGGTAACAATAATAATAGCTATTAAAGGCAGATCATCTGTTTTTAAATTATCCATATTCACAAAAACTTTAATCCATTGTTAATAACCGGCTATTATAATAGAAAATTGAAATATTTGATATATTAACCGAGGCGTGATAATAGCAGCAAAATGGTTTTTATTAAAGTAGAAAACATATTAAAAACATCTATTAGAAAATTGAAAAACTTCGCATATCGGCAATGTGATTTTTTTCTGTTTCTCTTTGACCGTATTCAATATAATTGTTTCTGGCGTAAATTGAGGAATATTGTATTAAGTAACAACGCTATTAAATTAAACAGACCCATCGGGATCGGGGAACTAACTGGAGGTATTGCTCTTAAATGTAAATGTTCACATACAATGAATAATTACC
>JAUXDD010000230.1 GCA_030618465.1 Desulfobacteraceae bacterium | reverse complement strand
AGAGTAAGCGAGCCGGATTTTTGCCCCTGCTCGTCAACGAGAGTGAATGTGTTTGAAAGGGAACCTTTATCCTTTGTCTCTGGCCCACTAGCGCATGCGAAGAGTGAAATTCCTATAGCAAATACTGCCAGGATGTAAAGAACCCTGCAACCCGAAAAGACTTTTGTGTTAATCATATCCATTATACCTCATCAAATATAGTTAATAAAAGGTGACAAAGCCATGCACCCTTTCCTGAAGTGCGGCTAAGCCACGCCATCTCCATCATAATATTATTTATTTAATACTTATAAATTACGGACAAAGCTAATATATGCATCACGATGTTGCCATATTCTATAGAAAAAACCGCTACCATAAGGTCTCGTTCACAGATAAAAACTTACTTTTTGAGCAAAATCTATAGCATGGTCAAGGTTGCGCGTCAATATTAAAAATGCAACTTATGTGGTGGATACCCAAATAGAAAACTTATGAAAAACTTCAGGGTATAATACCTCCAACACTGTCCTGTTAAACACAAATGTATCATATTGTTTTATGAAACATTCGAACTTCTCAATCAAAGATCAACCAATTGCAATCTTAAATTAATTCAACCATTTCCATATAATATGCGATGGTTTGAAAAGATATGCCGGTTCTCATTTTTATATTAAAGAGTCGTGGAAAAAATAAATTATCCCAGGCTCCGCGCCCAATTTAGATTAGATTTGTACCATTTTCCTTATTTCGTTCAATCAGGCACAAATATTGCTTTTTTTAACAGGGTACAGGGTAACAGGGTAACGAAACAGCATCACTACTGACAAATAACGAATAAAAGGGGCGATGTTAAAGTCACCCCTTTTATCTATCTGGGCGATTTAATTCCGGTAAAAATGCGGACATAAAACAAGGAGGCATTATGACTACTTTTAACATTGACGGGAATCCGGCAAGTACCGTCGGAGATTTGCCAGAAGTGGGAGAAAAAGCACCTGACTTCCTGCTCACTAAAACCGATCTTTCGGACATCACCTTAAAGGATGTGGCCGGGAAAAAAGTCGTGCTGAACATCTTTCCCAGTGTGGACACACCGGTATGTTCGGCCTCGGTCCGACGATTTAACAGTGAAATCAGCAGTTATCCAAACGCGGTTGTACTCTGCATATCACTTGATCTGCCGTTTGCCCATTCGCGGTTCTGCGAAACAGAAGGATTAAAGGATGTAATCCCTGTTTCAGAACTGCGAAACAGGGAATTTGGCAACACATACGGGGTCCGAATTGCCGATGGCCCGTTATCAGGACTCCTGGCAAGAGCTGTTGTGGTTATAGATGAAAACGGAACGATCATCTATTCAAAACTTGTGGAAGAGCTGAAAAACGAACCTGATTATGAGGCTGTCCTGGATGTTCTGAAAAGCAGTGATGCAGATGAAACCGTATGCATTAAATCTTCCACTGCAGAACATTCAAGAGCCCATGATACGGATGATACATGTGATGACGGAAGAGCAGGATAACTCAACCCGGGGACGATGATGCTATGAATGATGAAAACACAAGAGCAGAGAAGGATTCAATGGGGACCGTCCATGTACCCGGTGATGTTTACTATGGCGCCAATACCCAGCGGGCGGTTGAGAATTTTACAGTGAGCGGCATTCGTTTTCAACCGGTCTTCATACATATGCTGGCGCTGATAAAAAAGTTTGCGGCTATGGTGAATGCCCGTCTCGGTCTTCTGGATGAACAGTTATCAAAAGCTATTGTTTCAGCAGCCATGGAAGTTATTGAGGGAAAGCTTAATGACCAGTTTGTTGTGGATATTTTTCAAACAGGCTCGGGCACTTCCACGAACATGAATATGAATGAAGTAATTGCCACGAGGGCCAATGAAATACTCACCGGTGAAAAAGATGGAAAAAGTCCGATCCATCCAAATGATCATGTAAACCTGGGGCAGTCCAGCAATGATGTGATCCCTTCGGTGATCCATATGGCTGCCCTGATTCAGATCAGCACCCTGCTGGTTCCTGCCCTTGAAAATCTTTTCAAGGCGCTTTCTGAAAAGGCCACGTTATTTTCCGACGTAAAAAAGATAGGAAGGACACATCTGCAGGATGCCGTACCCATGACCCTGGGGCAGGAATTTTCCGGATATGCCAGACAGGTTGAACTGGGCATCATTCGAATAAAAACAGCATCAAAACATCTTGAATCACTGGCACTTGGCGGAACGGCAGTAGGCACCGGCGTAAATACCCATCAAGACTTTGCAAAAAACGTCATCCGGTTCATATCTGAAGAAACCGGATATTCGTTCTGTGAGACAGACAACCATTTTGAAGCGCAGGGTGCCCAGGATGCGGCTGTAGAAACAAGCGGTGCTTTAAAAACACTGGCTGTGAGCCTGATGAAAATTGCCAATGACATTCGATGGCTTTCGTCAGGACCGAGAGCCGGTTTAGGGGAGATAACCCTTCCTGCGCTTCAGCCGGGCTCATCCATCATGCCCGGAAAAGTCAACCCGGTAATTCCCGAAGCCGTTATCCAGGTAGTTGCCCAGGTAATCGGGAATGACACCACGATTACTATTGGCGCCCAGGCAGCTTATTTTGAATTAAACACCATGCTTCCCGTCATCGGGTATAACCTGTTGCAGTCCATCGAGCTGCTTTCGTCAGCGGCCGCGCTTTTTGATGAAAAATGTATCCACGGCATTACGGTAAACCGGGAGGTTTGTGAGTCCAACATTGAAAAAAGTCTGGCAATGGCAACGTACCTTGTACCCCATGTGGGATATGACAAGGCAGCGGCCATTGCAAAACGAGCTTACGAAACAGGAAAAACAGTGAGGGAAATTGCCCTTGAAGAAGAAAATTTGCCTGAATCGTTTCTGCCTTAAGAAAAGTTATAAATGATAAAATCAGCATCCGAATATCATACCCACACCAGCTATGACCGGTTTCACATGTCCGGGCATGGACTTGACTGGAAAAACCAACCTGGCATCTATAAAACATATCCTGGTTTAAAAACAGTCCGACTGCCGAAACCAACGCGCCTTCCGGAGGGTTCGCTCCAACAAACCATGGAAAGAAAAATCGTCGAAAATCCCGTAATCGACATCCACATGCTATCACTTATTTTCGCATTGAGCGTGAATATAACCGGTAAAAGCCAACATCAGGGCCAGACATTTTATTATCGGTCTGTGGCTTCAGCCGGGGCACTATACCCAAATGAACTGTATCTCACTGCAAATAATGTTACGGGTCTTGAAAACGGCCTTTACCATTACGCCATAGCTGAATTTTCACTGACGCAATTACGCACCGCCGAAAGCACGGTGATGGATCATGGTGCAGCTGAAGCAGATTTACATCCTGTTGCAACGTTTTATATTACCGGCATATTTTTCAGAAGCGCCTGGAAATACAGGAAACGCGCGTATCGATATATTCTGCTGGATGCCGGTCATGTGCTTGAAAATCTCCTGCTTTCTTTAAAAACCAGCGGCCTTCCATTTTCAGTTCATTATGACTTTGATGATATGAAAATCAACACCCTTTTAGGAGTGACTCATAATCAGGAAGCCTGCCTTGCATATGTTAACATATATAGAAATAGTTCAAAATACACTGCTGATACCGGTGACCTGAATGTTGATTCCCAACCACTTGACCGGGAAATTCAACTTGCAAGCCGTGTTTCAGAAAATGAAATTTTTTACGATGAAATTGATCAGATACATAAGGCAGGCTATTCACTTTGTACAATTGACAAAACCAGTCAAGACCTGTTTCCGGTTACAAGTAATGCATCTCTGCAATGGCGGAGATTTAAGTCATCTAATGTAATCCCGGAAAATACAGATGACGAACTGGATTATGCAGGATCTATACGTCTCCGCCGGTCAAAAAGAAACTTCATAAAAGCGGCTTTACCGGAAAATATATTTGAAAGACTGCTGGATGTTGTTGCCACGGCCATTTATCAGTCTGCTGAAAGCCATCCCGTTTTATCATGCCTGACGACAGGACTCCTCACCGGAAATATTGAAGGATATACACCTGGTTTTTACATGCTCGATCCATTGAAAAGAAAAACCGGAATAATCAACAAGGGTGAATACACGAAAATCATGGCAGCGGTCTGTCTGGACCAGCAATGGCTTGCAAATGCTGCCGTTCATTTTCTGTTTTTAGCCGACTTGAATGCACTGGATACACACTTTGGCCCCAGGGGCTACCGGTATATCATGATGGAATCCGGCAGGATCGGTCAAAGGATTTATCTTGCCGCCACATCACTTGGGCTGGGATGCTGTGGAATCGGTGCTTTATATGATTTTGAAGCAAAAGATATCCTTGAACTCAATGAGACAAGTGCGTTACTGTATCTTGTTGCTGCAGGTCAGGTGAAGCGTTAAGTTGTCCTGTTTGTCAGTTGGCTGGTTTTTGAATCATTATCTTGAAGGCTGCTAAATCCCCCCGAACTCCCTTTACAAAGGGGGGGAGTAAAACCTGATGGTATTTTCGTAAACAGTCGAAAATCTCCCTCTCCCTCGACGGGAGAGGGCCGGGGTGAGGGTGAATAAAATTGAATTCCAGTCTATTATATCCCCCGCCCCTTAATCCCCTCCTGCCGGGGGTGGGGAAATCGGACTTTTTACGAGTTCATCAAACTTCCCCCTTTCGTAAAAGGGAGGAAAAAACCTCCCCCTTTGAAAAGGGGGATCGAGGGGGATTTTATGATTGATAGAAATCCTTAAGTTAACGAAATCATTGAAATGCAACCCTTTGAGCGCGATGTTTCCCTGCCAATTCCTGAGGAATCACAGAGACGAATTCCATAAATTGCTTATTCAATCCCACCGATCCCTGATGCGGCTGCAGCCGTTTTAATCAGTTGCGCATCAGGTTCAAGGATAAAACCTGCCTCAACAGCACGATCGGTCGATTCGTAAACCGCTGACACATAAG
>JAUXDD010000161.1 GCA_030618465.1 Desulfobacteraceae bacterium | reverse complement strand
GAGATAGTTTGTTCAATTTCAAGGAAGGCGAAAATTTTAACCGGAGTAATATATTTAATATTTCGAGGATTAAAATTTGAGCCTGACGCAGAAATTGGACAAAATAGCCATTTCTGGATGGACACTAACTGATAACCTTGAAGCCCCCGTACACATCCCGGGAGCTTCAAAATATAAATGTATGGGAAATAGCTCCTTATTCCCCTTTGTATTCTGGCTTGCGTTTTTCAATGAATGCCCTGGTACCCTCTTTGGCATCTTTGGACATCATCACCGGCAAGCCGTTGTTCATTTCAATATCAAGACCTTCTGCTTCTGGAAGAAAACGGGTTTCCCGTACAGTTTTCAGAATTGCCTTTACAGCCATGGGACCGTTTCCAGCAATTTGTTCGGCAATCTCTGTTGCTGCTTTTAATGCGTCTCCATCTGAAACTACACTCCCGATGAGTCCGATCTTTTCAGCCTTTTCAGCGGTAATATGCTCTCCTGTCAGCAGCAGTTGAAGGGCTATGGTGTAAGGTATCTGTTTGGGCATTCTTACCTGGGCACCTGACAGAGGAACCAGGGCTCTTTGCACTTCGGGGATACCGAAGTTTGCGCTCTTGCCGGCCACCCGGATATCGGTGCCAAGCACCAGTTCCGTACCACCGGCTAATGCATACCCTTCAATGGCGGCAATCACCGGCTTTTCCGGCAGTGGGTTTTTAAGCCATGCCTTGAAGATCGTGTTGAAATCCCCTTGAACTCTTTCCTCAAATTCATTTTCAGGTGCAGCACCGGCTGTAACCCTGTTAATAGATTTCAGATCCATTCCGGAACAGAAATTACCGCCTGCCCCGGTGAGAACAGCTACACGAATATCATTGTCTTCATCAAGCATTGTCCACGCATCTGCCAGTTTGCAAATCATCTCAACATCAACGGCATTTTTCTGGCCTGGCCGGTTGAGAGTTACATATAAAATATTTCCTTTTTTTTCTGTGATTAATACGGGTTCGCTCATTTTTTCTCCTTCATTATTATTATTATTTAAAATGAATCAACTTTATCATTAAAAAATAAAATGTCCAATCAAAATTTACAATTCAACCATGAACTTATCATCTGAATTGAGTGGATAAGTATCCATAAAAATGTTAATCTGTTTTAAACTTAAAAGACGGTGGAAGAAAAATATGAATAAACACCGAAACAGTGAAAAAAGCCAGTTCGACCTGATGACATCTAAACGGTTTGCACCTTTTTTCTGGACACAGTTTTTAGGTGCGTTTAATGACAATGTATTCAGGAACGCCCTGCTAATACTGATCACCTACCAGTCATCACAGGTCTTGCCCATACAGTCTGATATACTGATAAACATCGCGGCCGGGCTTTTTATTCTTCCGTTTTTTATTTTTTCAGCCACAGCCGGACAGATTGCAGACAAATACGAAAAGTCGGTCCTGATCCGGCGCATCAAACTGCTTGAAATATTCATCATGGCATGTGTGGCGGTTGCTTTTTTCCTGAACAGTTATTTAATACTCATTTTGCTATTGTTCCTCATGGGTACCCAGTCCAGCTTTTTTGGCCCGATCAAGTACAGTATTATCCCGGATCATCTTAAACCCGATGAAATCGTCGGCGGCAATGCTATGGTGGAAATGGGAACATTTGCGGCCATTCTGTTAGGACTTATTGCCGGAAATGTATTAAATCCCATAAAACTTTCGCCCTGCTGGATCGGGGGGGCTATCTGCCTCATTGCTTTTGTGGGATGGGTGTCCAGCCGTTCCATTCCTTCTGCCCCACCCCCTTCTCCTTCCCTGAAGATAAAATGGAATCCCTTCACACAGACCTGGAAAACAATCGGATATGCCCGGAAAACCCGTTCTGTGTTTCTGTCAGTCCTGGGGATATCCTGGTTCTGGTTTCTTGGCATGTCGTATTTAACCCAGCTGCCCAACTTTACACTTAAAATCCTGAAAAGCACCGAAAATGTGTATACCCTGCTGCTGTCAATTTTTTCAATCGGTATTAGTATTGGTTCCCTGTTATGTGAAAAACTGTCGGGGAAAAAGATTGAACTGGGGCTGGTTCCTCTGGGGTCTATCGGATTGAGCATATTTGGATCTGATCTGTTTTTTGCCTATACCTCTCCGGATATTGATCACCTGATGGGTATTCGTGAGTTTATGGGATCTGCCGGCAGTTTCCGTGTGCTGGCAGACCTGCTGTTTATCGGTGTATTTGGAGGCTTTTATATTGTTCCGCTTTTTGCGTTTGTTCAGATGCGGACAGAGCCGGAATACCGGGCCCGGGTCATTGCTGCCAACAATATACTAAACGCCCTGTTTATGGTTATTTCCACTTTAACAGGTGCATTGCTGCTGGGAGTCGTCGGACTCACTATTCCCCAGTTTTTTCTTGCCATTTCAATTGCCAATGTGCTTGTGGCGATCTATATTTACACGGTTGTGCCTGAATTCGTTGCACGTTTTCTCATCTGGATGCTCACCCACACCATGTACAGGGTCACCCATAAAAACCTTGATAATATACCTGATGAAGGCCCTGCGGTGCTTGTATGCAATCATGTGAGTTATGTGGACGGCCTGCTTATCGCCGGTTCATGCCGAAGGCCGGTTCGGTTTGTCATGTTTGAACCCATATATAATCTGCCGGTATTAAATTTTATTTTTCGAACAGGTAAAGCCATTCCCATAACTTCTGAACGGATTAACCAGGATACATTTCACAAAGCATTTGAACAGATTGCCCGGGCACTGGATGACGACGAACTGATTTGTATTTTCCCTGAAGGAAAACTCACCAAAGACGGTGAAATGGATCGGTTCAGACGGGGAATTGAAACTATCATTAAACGAAATCCCGTACCCGTAGTCCCCCTGGCCTTAAGGGGATTATGGGGCAGTTTCTTCAGTCACAAGAACGGCTCGGCATTTAAACGACCGTTCAGACGTATCTGTTCCAGGGTTGAACTTGTAGCCGGCGAGGCATTTATGGCTGAAGATGTGACTGTTGACGGTTTGAGAGAGGCAGTATTGAAGCTGAGAGGTTCGAACAGATAGCCGGATATGTGATATGGTGAAGATTGAAGTTCAATTACGCTCCTTACCGCCAGATAATATGGGGTTCCTTCCGCATCGGCAGCCGGCTGTATTTAAACTTCGGATATCCCACCATCATGGCATAGTAATATTGCCCCTCTGCCAGTCTCATGGCTTCCTTCAGGGGTGCATAGGATTTTGCAGCCATGGTTAAAAGCCCTGCCCAGCAGGTTCCAAGGCCAAGCGGCACAGCCGCGAGTTCCAGGTAGGAAAGCGCGATATCACAATCCTGCTTGCCGGTTATGGCACCGTCCGCGCTCTGGGTCACGATCAGGTTCACCGCCCCGCGCAAAATTGAATCAACCCCGTTGTCCCAGTCCTTTATCATTTTTGTCATTCCCATGTTCTTTGCCATTTCAGGCTGTTTTTTGGCAATATCGCGCATCCAGTCCACTGTCAACGCCACAAATGTTTTCACTTCTTCTACTTTTGTGTATACGATCCAGTCGATCGCCCCTGCATTGTGACCGGTGGGCGCATACCTGGCCATTTCCACCAGTTGCTGCAGTTTTTCCTTTTCCACGGGTGTGCCCCTGAAAACACGGATGGACCTTCGACTTCGTAAAAAAAGTTCAACCTGTTCAGCATTAAGAAAAAACTTCTTTTGAATTGGCGGGCAATCGTCAATCGCAATATCCTGATGCGTCATCGCATCATTCGGGCAGACCACCACACAATGCCCGCACCGGATGCATGCTTTATCTCCTCCCTTGATAATCCCCGGATATCCGGTCTTACTATTTATCCGGATAAGCCCGCCAGGACATTCCTGACTGCATATTCCGTCTTTTTTGCATCTGCTTTCATCAACTTTCAGCAAGCCCATGATTTCCCTCTCTTTATATATTGAATTAATGACACAAAAAACAAAGGAACAGTAAATAAAAGCATTGATGTAACGAATAAGTCAAATCCAAATGAGTCTCGCCTTCCTTTGCCCACCTGAAGTGCGATTCCAATAACAGGTTATCCGCTTTTCCGCATTTGACTTCGAGAGCAAAATAGCCCCTGTAATCCTTCAGGGCATCGTTTTCGCTTGAGAGATATCCCCTTTAAAATTCAAAAATTCAATCATACGTTGTTCCATATAGGGGTAAAAAGGATTCCATTTAAGCCGCAGCATGTCTGCATCAGGTATTTGCAGCACCCCGCGCTCTCCACGCAGGGCTATATTTCCCAGATTAATCCCCGGGCTTTCGCCGGCATCGGGCCCGCCGTATAGCGGATCATCAGGAGAAAACGGGAGCGCCACATGAGAAAGCGAATACAGGCCGTCAGGCCAATTCAGATCAAGCGGTGTCAGGGTGCTATCCGATTCACCCTGCCCTTTATGGCGAACAACCACCTTCGATTTCTTCTCACTTTGGCTGGTCACCAGGCTGATGGAAAATGACAGATTCGGGTTACTGAATGCCGCCTGCATACCAGTACCCGGATCTTTTATTAGTAATTGCTTTGTCTCACTGGTGCGGTTGATGTCAAAAAGCACAAGCGCGTGTTCCCCTTTCGGAAGTTTTGCCAACAGCCCGTCAATAACGGCTTTTGTTGAAACAGTAGCATCGGCAAGAGACTGGAAAGCAAGCACCGGTGGAAAGCGTTGCAGATTTCCGGCAGCACGGAGCTTCCCGATATGCATTCGGATATTAGCGGTCAGCCGGTAAACCTGGTCCCCTGCATTCACTGCAAATGACTGGTACTTGAAAGGATCATACTCAGGTAGAATGCTGTTCCAGGCGAGTTTGTCCAACCCAATCAGGTGTCCTATCCGCGCCTGCCATACCGCCAGGGCCGCAAGGCGGCTCACCCCGATTGCAGGGGATATCAATACTATGCCTTTAACCTGCGTGAGGGTAGAATCTTCCAGGGATAAAAGCGTATAATGCACCGCCAGGGCACCACCATTGGAGTAACCCACTATATAAAGCGGCTTATTTCCAATCTTCTCACTCAGGTGACGCACGGCCAGTTGAACCGCAGCGGCCATGTCCACCCATTCCACATCAACGAGCCCGGACGGCGCCGTGCCGTGCCCGGGCAGCCGAAGACCGACAATCCAGGCGCCTATGGCATTCAGACTCTGCCCTAAATTTCGAAGACTGTAAGGAGAATCGGACATGCCATGAAGCAACAGCACTCCGGCACGAGGATTATCTGCAGAAAGCTCAAACGAGCGGTTCCAGTTGGGTGTCCATCGATCGGGGTCCGACAGACTGTTTTTATGATAGCGGTTTATGAGACGCCGGTCTTCGGGTTGGATACAATCGTAAACTTTTTGTTCAAGCTGTGCAAAAAGTCTCTTTTCCAAGGCAAGGTATTCATCAAAAGTTTTTAACGCACTTTCCGCGGTAAATTCAGCATCAAGTTCGGCCTTATGCCAGAGCTTAAGATCCGGTCGGCTGTCAAGGCGGATAATAAACATGGCAATAAGCACCACGGCCGCAGACACAAACCCGATTAAAAGAGTTTTGAGTATACGTTTTGTAGAATTGAACAGGATACCCTTCATGGCGATCAAATTCTTTAAATTGAACGTTTTGTTGAACAGGATTAACTGGATAAATAATCTAATGCATTTCCAATGTCCGCTGCCCCACAATTGTGGGCGTCCCGCGCTGCTCCAGTCCCCTGGTTCCGAAATCTAAGCTCTGGCGTGAATTAAGCGTCTGCGGGAGGGAGTTCAAAAGACCAAATCCCCAGCCCTGCTGTACGGGGTCCATCTCCAGATAACGGGTATCGATAATCTGCTCAACCGCCGCAAAAAACTGAAAGGACAGACCATCTCCAACATCATCCCGAACAGCCCGATCCGCATAACTGCGCAAAAACCCGGATTTATCAAAAATAAATATCTGTATCTGCCGCTCCACGTCGGTATCGGCAACAGACAGTTTGAACCAGCTGAACACCTCCCCCGGCATGGAGATACCAATCTGTTGTTCATTAATCAGGAGGGATTCATAGAGAAAAGCAAACCCTTCGGACAGGGCCGGGATTTGCGCCGGAGGACCAAATCTATCAAGGATCTCATAATAATGTGTCTTCACTTTTTTCACTGCCGGGGTTTTGGCAACATCCATGTCCGTTGTTTTCCCGATCTCCCATGTCGGCAAATCCGGGTTTCGCCAGTTATTCTCCACGCCCTTTTCTCCTGTCCATGTTGCACAACCGTATAAAAAAAACATCATTCCGACAGCTATTGTAAGCAGTAAATAATGAAGGGCTGTTGTAATTTTTTCTGTTAGCATCATAGACTCCTGGTTCAGGTGACCAAAAGTTAGGGAAATGGGAAATACACTGTTGGCCAAAAACGGTTAAAAGACACTGATATTTACCACAGATGCACAGATGACACAAAGATTTTTTCTTTGCCGCTGAGAAATGCGGGATGCGGGATGCGGGATGCGGGATGCGCGATGCGGGATGCGCGATGCATCGTTTGGAATTTGAGATTTGGAATTTGTTTGTCATTTGTTATTTGGAATTTGTGCTGTGGGATTTCCGAGCCTCCGAATTTTTTCAACAAGATAAAAAGGAATTGAGAACAGTTGGTATTCAACCTTTTGCCCGCCCGGGATACTGTTTGATGTGCGAAAAAATGAAGGCGGCTCTGAATTGATTCGAATGCAGAATTTAACTCTCTTCTCCTTGACGAACTGATGAAGAGACTTCAGACGGCCGGTTTTTCCTGCCTTGACCTCTATGGGTAGTACTCTGGTACCGACGGATATGACATAGTCAACTTCAGAAGACGAACTTTTTGCTTCGCGTACCCAGTAGTGCAATTCCGGTTTTTTAAAAAATTCGTTAGAATAGAGAAGATGCTGTCCCACAAACTGCTCACAAAGACTGCCGGAATTAATCATCATTACATCGTCAGCATTTTCAACATCTATCATACTCAGACCACATGCACTTGCCATGAGTCCCACGTCAAGAAACAGGGCCTTGAACTTTTTATCATTTACTTCGGCTGAAAGCGGGATACCGTTGCATGCACTGTTTTTTATACAGGTATATTTATCATATACAGTGTTTTTTTACAAGGTTTTTATATCTTGTTTGATTTTTGTATTTGGTGTTTTGAAATACGAAATGCAGGATAGTAATTCAG
>JAUXDD010000105.1 GCA_030618465.1 Desulfobacteraceae bacterium | reverse complement strand
TTCAAAGGGGGGAGCAATACTTCCCCCTTTGAAAAGGGGGATCGAGGGGGATTTTAAAAATTGACAGAATTCCTTAAGTCAACAACATTGAGGGTCGGGGTGAGGGTGAATAAGATGGACTTTCAGTCTATTATATCCCCCTCCCGCCGGGGGTGGGGAAATCGGACTTTTTACGAATTCATCATTTTTACCTTCTTAAATTTTTTTCTTGATCAGCAGTTTTTCAAATCCCTGCAATAATAATTTCATAAGAAACTTTGTTCCCCAAATATCTATATAATTGTTTTTATTAATTATTTTGAGTCTGCCCATATAAAATATCTGCAACCTTTATTGCAACTTCAGTCTCCTGTCATCAACCCCATCTAATGTTTTTTTCCCTATGTATTCAGTGCTTTAAAAGATTTCCATGCCCCTGGCACATCCTTTGCTCTATCCGGTAGTGACTTTAGAAAATATTTTGCTTCATTAACATACTAAAAGGGTATCAAAAAATGACAATATTCATCAAATTCCATAAGAAGTTACCTACCATTGACCAGATGAATCAGCTTCTTGTTGATGAGGCCCTGAGGAGAACAAACGGCGATAAGAATCAAGTTGCCGGAATGCTTAAAATCTCAAAAAATAAAATCAGTAATTATTATAACAGGAAAATCGCATTAAAAATATGCCGGCTTTCACTTCTTATACTCCTCTTCACCTGTCTTTCCTCATTTGCCGCTGATGTAAACACTTATGTTGATGGACAGGTAATGGTAAAATTTAAAGAAGGTGTTTCCCGGGACTCAATTAATGAATTAATCCGTAATTATGGGTTAACAATACGCGAAGAAATCCCTCAGATTAACTACTGTATTTTTAATATCCCCCACACGTATACGGTAGAAAAAATCGTATCATTATTAAATACATTGGAAATCGTACGTACATGTGAGCCTGTATACCTGTCAGAATCAGAAAATCTGCCGAATGACACCTATTTTCCATATCAGTGGGGGCTGTACAATCAGACCAATGAAAACAAGGACACGGATATGATTGCGGCCCTTGCGCTTGAAAATGGAAGCCCGGATGTGATTATCGCTGTCATCGATATGGGATTTGATTACGCTCATGAGGATTTACAGGCAAATATATGGAACAATCCCGGTGAAATTCCTGGCAACGGGGTTGATGACGACAACAACGGTTATATTGATGATATTGTTGGATGGGATTTTGTCAATCGTACAGAAGGCCTTGAAGGTGACGACTATGACTGGCAAGATGCGGATAATGACCCCACGTCATTACGATCAACTCACGGGAATGGAGTATTGGGAGTGATTGGTGCCACTGCCAATAATGAAATCGGAATTTCAGGGGTGGCAGGCAACTGTAAAATAATGCTTCTGAGGGCAGGTTTTTTTAAGACTGACGGCACACAGGCACTGAGTGCTGCCTATATTGCGAAAAGTATTATTTTTGCGGCAGACAACGGGGCCCGCGTGATAAACATCAGTTCCGGAAGCACCCGGTACAGTGAAAGTTATAAATCTGCTCTCGAATATGCAATTGACAAAGGTGTAATCATCATATCCAGTGCCGGAAACAACGGAACCAGTGAACCGGTTTATCCGGCTGCATATGATCTGCCGGGCCTGATATCTGTCGGCGCTTCAGATTCAAATGATGAATTAAGCAGTTTTTCCAGCCGGGGTGACTGGGTAGACGTATCAGCCCCTGGAGAAAATATTATGACAACGCTTACGGACAATGCATACGGCAAGGTTCAGGGAACATCCTTTGCGGCGCCCATGGTAGCTGGCATTGTTGCGCTGGTTGTCTCCAGATACCCTGAAATGACACCGTCTGATGTTCAGGATAAAATCATGAATACGGTTGATGTCATTGAGAACCTTGCAGATGCCAATATAACATCCGGACGGGTAAATGCTTACAGGGCATTATACAACCCGGACATGGACAATTCACCAAATAGCAGCAGTGACGCTGTAAATCTTTATGATTCCAGCAGAATCAGTAATACGCCGGAAGCCGAAAATTCAGACAGTGGTGACAGCGGCGGCGGTTGTTTCATATCCTCTGCTGAATATAGTTCTTTGCTACCAGGGCTTTTCCTTATGACAGTGACCGTTTTAATCATGGGGATCATCAGAATGGTAAAACCAGGGGAGTTTATGCGTGTTAAAACGAAATCAACAATTTAATCTTTATTAAACCAAAGGCAGAGATGGCCACTCTGCCTTTTTATTTAAGTCAGTTACTATTAATTACCAGCTTTCAGTCAACTCCTGGTTGTATTTTATTGAAAGGGTTATTTTTGTCCGAAACGCCACAACCTTTCCGTCCTCAATCTTCATATCCAGTTCTTTCACTTCCGCGATTCTTAAATCAATAAGCGTTCTGCTTGCAGTTTCCACAGCATTTTTTGCTGCTTCTTCCCAGGAAGTTTCACTAGTTCCAACTAACTCAATAATTTTATAAACGCTGTTGCCCATAATTTCTCCTTTTTGCTAAATTCACTTCTTTTGCCAAATGGAGTATCCAAATGGAGCTGGCAATACCTTTCTCCCATACAAATTTTTTATCTGGGCAGAAACTTTTTTATGCTACAAAATTAAAATGACTTTGTAAATACAAAATACTATGTGCATTTAAAAATTACCGGATAGAAGTTCCATGATGTTGTCGGCAATTTTTGCAATATCATTTCGGGGCCAAACGGGAATATCTGCATCAACATTATCATCTGTTATCAATGCTTCAATATCGTTTCTTTCCATAAATATCGGGCGGGTGCCGACTTCCTTTCTCCAGACTTCTATTTTTTTGCCGGGTCCGGAAATATATCCTTCAATGATGACCACGTCTTTCCCATCATAAAGCGGTGCCAGTTTATCAAACGGATTTTCTCCGGGCTCACGGGGAATGAATACAGCTATCTGGTTGGCAGTAGCAACAGCTGCCGGGTAGCCGCCGGCCTCCCTGTGGAGGAACGAATCTTTTCCCGGTTTATCCAGTTCATGCTTGTGGCTGCTGTGTTTCAATGTCCCAATTTGCAGTCCCCGTTTTTTCAACTCAGCTATCAATTCAACAATCAATGTGGTCTTCCCGTTATTCTGTCGCCCCACTATATGAATCAGTTTCATTTTTTTCCTTTTTAATCAATCTTTAAAACTTTGGCTCCCCGAATCTTCCTCAGTTTTAATTCTGTAAGCGCCCTGTTTGCGTCTTCCAGTGAAAACATGTCAATCTCAGGAATAATTGGAATTTCAGCTGCCAGTTTTAAAAACTCACTTACATCATTTCTGGCAACATTTGCAACGCTTTTGATCTCTTTTTCCATCCATAAATCAGACGAATAGTCCATTCCAAGAAGACTTTCCTTGTCTCGTTCCTCCTTGCGAATGGCATTTATCACAAGCCTGCCGTTGTAATCCAGGTTCCTCAAAGCCATAATAACCGGTTTCCAGGCAGGTGTTGTGTCAATTACAGCGTCTAATTTTTCTGGTGCCATTTCCTCTGTATCACCTGCCCACAATGCGCCAAGCTCCTTTGCAAAGTGTCTCTCTTTTTCGCTTCTGGCAAACACAAAAACCCTTGTTTCCGGATATCTGTGTTTAACCATTTTTAAAACCAGATGCGCTGAGGCTCCGAATCCGGTGAGGCCGAGTTTCTGTCCATTTTTAATACGTGTTAAAACCAGTGAACGAAAGCCAATAGCACCGGCACATAAAAGAGGCGCCGCCTGGGAATCAGAAAAAACATCCGGAATCCTGTATGCAAAATCTTCTGTAACTTTTGTGTATTCGGCATAACCGCCATTCAGATCACGACCGGTTGCCTTAAATTCATCGCACAAATTTTCATTGCCTTCCAGACAGAATCTGCATTTTCCGCAGACTGAATGTATCCAGCCTATTCCTACGCGTTCACCAATGTTAAACCGGTTTGCATGAATGCCTTTTTCTTCCACTCTTCCAACAACCTGATGCCCCGGTACAACCGGAAAAAACGGGGGGGATGTTCGCCCCTCAATCTCATCGATTTCCGTATGACAGACACCGCATGTTGAAACCCTTATCAATATCTCATTTTCCCCGGGCTCAGGAACAGGCAGATCTATCATTTCAAGCGGTTCTGAATTCTCATTCATATTACAGATTTTTTTTAATACCATTGCTTTCATAAAGATATGGCAATCCCTGATTTCATTCCCTTGAGGTTTCTAATATGGTGGCTGTGCGATTTATTCTGATGGTGCTTGTGGGTGTGGTTCACAATTTACAACTCCTTTAAAACATAAACTTTAGTTTTTTTATACCTGTAAGTAGTTGTCAGATCAAGATAAATCATTTGACAATGGTCATTTGTCGGCATAAGTTATTTTTTTATTTACAGGAGGATAAAATAAAGAGAAATGGTAGTCCTACTGGATTATGGCGCCGGCAATGTACGAAGTGTGACAAACGCTATCAAATGTCTGGGTGAAACAGTCACCATCGTATCCCATATCAAAGATATTCAATCTGCAGATAAACTGGTGTTTCCGGGTGTCGGCAACTTTGGCAGTATGATGCGTATTCTCAATGAAAAGAATTATATCCGGGCACTGAAGGATTTTCTCAAATCCGGCAAGCCCTTTCTAGGCATCTGTCTTGGACTGCATGCGCTTTTTGAGGGGAGTGATGAAGCGCCGAATGTCAAGGGACTGGGGATACTTCCCGGTACAGTGAAACGATTTGATATTGATCTTTCTGTTCCTCATATCGGATGGAACGGAATCGCTATAAAAAAACCGTCAACCACTTTCAACAGCCTCAATGGAAATGAAAAGTTTTACTTTGTTCATTCCTATTATGTGGTGCCCGAAAATGATGATGATATTTTAACAACAACAAATTATGGTCTGGAGTTTGTCAGCAGTGTCCGGACCGGGAATATTACAGCGACCCAGTTCCACCCGGAAAAGAGTGGTGATGCCGGTCTTACGGTATTAAAAAATTTCCTTGACCCCTCCGACTCCATCGAAGCACCCACATATACATTGAAGGAAACCAGGCTTGCAAAACGAATCATCGCCTGCCTGGATGTCCGGTCAAACGACAGGGGTGATCTTGTTGTAACCAAAGGTGACCAGTATGATGTCAGAGAAAATGGTGATGTGAGAAATCTCGGAAAACCTGTTGTACTGGCACGACGTTACTATCAGGAAGGTGCGGATGAAATCACCTTTCTCAATATTACCGGATTCAGGGATTTTCCACTTGAAGACATGCCAATGATTGAGGTACTGAAACAAACCTCTGAAAATGTTTTTGTTCCGTTAACGATTGGCGGAGGAATAAGAGATTATACCGACAAAAACGGCAGAAACTATACGGCACTGGAAGTTGCCGCAGAATACTTCAGGTCCGGTGCGGACAAGATTTCCATTGGCAGTGATGCGGTATTAATTGTTGAAGAATTTTTAAGAACCGGTAAAAAAACCGGCAAAAGTTCAATCGAACAGATCTCTGCGGTCTATGGCAATCAGGCGGTTGTCATCTCAATCGATCCCAGGCGTATTTATGTGGCATCACCGGATGATGGTAAACACAATGTAATAAAATCACAGATCAATGGCCCCAATGGAGAATCATACTGCTGGTACCAGTGCACCATCAAAGGCGGCAGAGAAGGCAGAGACGTGGATGCGGTTACGCTTGCACGGGTCTGCGAAAAACTGGGCGCCGGGGAAATTCTTTTAAACTGTATCGACAGGGACGGGACCAATTCGGGTTTTGATATTGAGTTGATTAACGCTGTAAAAAATGCCGTATCCATACCGGTCATCGCATCCAGTGGTGCCGGCTGTGCTGAACACTTCTACGAAGTTTTTCTAAAGACCGAAGCTGAATCCGCACTGGCCGCAGGCATTTTTCACAGGAAAGAAATACCCATCGCAAAGGTTAAGAAGTATCTGTACAACAGGGTTGAAGTCAGAGTATAATCTAATTTATTCCGGTTTATCCGGGTAAGGAAAAATATTTATGCTGATTACATTTTACGGCGGCGTTCGTGAAGTTACCGGTTCCATGCACATGATCACATCCAATGGCAACCGGATATTGCTGGACTGCGGCATGTTCCAGGGCCGAAGAAAAGAGAGTGCTCAGAAAAACAGAATTTTCCCGATTGACACAAGCGTTATCACCAATCTTGTGCTCTCCCATGCCCATATCGATCATTCCGGTCGTCTCCCCCTGTTAACAAAAAACGGGTATACCGGACGCATCACCAGCACCGCTGCAACAGCAGATGCCTGTGAATACCTTCTGATGGACAGCGCCCACATACAGGAATCAGACGCCCAGTATCTTAACTACAAAACCGTTCGATCATGTCTGGCCCAGTCAGGATCAATGGGCAAGAAAAAAAAGGTTTCACAGAAAGAAAAAACCAGACTGAGTAAACTCCTGAAAAAAGGCGGCCACAAACTCAATAAAGAGGCAATTGAAAACTGTATTGACCAGTACAACCTGGATTATGTTGAACCATTATACAGCAGTGACGATGCACAAACAGCCATAAACTGCTTTGAAAGTTATCCGTATCAATCGCCATTCACCATTGGCGACAAGATGAGCTGTACTTTTTATGACGCGGGACATATCCTGGGATCCGCCGTCAGTATTATTAAGGCGGAAGAAAACGGACGCAAATATACTATCGCTTATACCGGCGACCTGGGCAGGTTTGACAAACCCATCATCCATGACCCTGAATTGAAATTTGCAGAAGAAGACAGGGAAATAGACCTGCTGATAATGGAAAGCACCTATGGCAACCGAATTCATGGCCCGGTGGACGATTTAAAGGTTTATTTAAAAGAAGCTATACTCAACACCTATAACCGGAACGGAACCGTACTGATACCGGCATTTGCCTTTGGCCGTTCACAGGAAATTATTTATATGCTTCATGAACTGTACAATGAAAAAGCGGTTCCGAGGATCCCTGTCTACGTTGACAGCCCGCTTGCCATAAACCTGACCAGGGTATTTGGTGAACATCCGGAAACCTATGACAGGGATACCCATAAATCTTTTCTTGAAAAAGGGGAAAATCCATTTTCATTTCCCCAGATCAATTTTACCCGGTCTGTAGATGAATCAATCGCGCTCATGCGTGAAGAAAAACCGCATATTGTCATTGCCTCTTCAGGCATGTGTGAAGCCGGCCGTATCCTTCACCACCTTCGTTATAAAATTCACAATGAAAAAAATACGATCCTGATCGTGGGGTTTATGGCCCGGCACACACTTGGCCGACGCATCCTGGAACAAGGCAGGGCGTATGAAAAAAGCGGCAGAAGCGGTTCCCCGCCCCTTCTTAAAATCATGGGCAAGCATTATCCGTTAAAAGCGCAGGTAATCAAAATGAACGGATTCAGTGCCCATGGCGACAAAACAGAGCTTCTCCGCTTTCTTAATAAATCAAACCTGAAGGTTAAAAAAATCGCCGTTGTGCATGGCGAGGAAGAACAGTCTGTTTCCTTTGCAAAGGATCTGAACAATGAAGGATTTTCAGCTATAGTACCCCATGCCGGGGAAACGATTTCAATTGGTTGATGAATGTTGATCGATTATTAATATAGGATGTCATGATCATTGACTGCCGTAAAGGTCAAACCCTGTTGAGCCACCCGGTAAAGCCGGAAGTTTACCAGCAGGAATTGAGGAAACTTCAGGAGTACATTCAATGATAAAAAAAAAGGGCAGAAGTATCGGAAGAAAAATACTCATGTCTCCAAAGGTGATGAACCGCTTGCCATGGGTTGGAGTTGGTATTGGCGTCATTGGACTGATCGGATTGATTCTGGGTATCCTGACCATTGTCATATCCGGGCTGGCATTGTGCGGAACAGCAGTGGCCGTACTCGGTACCGGGTTGGTATCCTGCGGGGTCGCACTGTTTATAGCTATGTGCATTGTCCAGGACATAACCGGGATGTTTTGAACGTGGAATGAAAAGGATGGCCGGGAATTCAATAATCCTGGTTTCATCAGATTCAAGTTTGCTGGTTAGAGGAGCACTGCGTTTCAGAAGTGCTTGGCCTAAGGATCTTTGCCTCAAGACCCGTAAAGGCCGATCCTCAAACAAAGCGCTCCTCATCCACGCCGAAGGCAGAATGTTCCTCAAGCCCGGCGCTCCTTGCCCATCTTTTTCAACTTCAACATTTCCGTATAGGTTTCAATCCTCGTTCGAAGGGCTTCAATGGGAGAATCCCGACAGTCTATAATATCTACATCCAGGGTCAAGACAGGGGCTCCTGTATTCTCCTCGATGATCTTTTTAAGCATCATGGACATACCGGCTGCCGGGCGGCAGGCATATGACGCATTCCATAATATTCCGTCGAGGTTGAATTCCTTTACGCACTCCTCGATCCTCCAGATCAAAGCGGAATTGCTGTGCATGGTCCCACCCCGGATAAAGGTTTCAGCTACCTTGTCATGGAAATCGTCGTATTTACTTTTTACAATGTCACGATTACTCACCCACCACATGGGGGCTACCACAGGCGCCAGGCCAACCTCTTCCACCATGGCATTTATGGCAGGATCCGTATACCATGCCATCAACCAGCCGATCCTGGGAGCTCCTTTGGGCGTCACGCCTTCTCCCCTTTCAATCCTCGCTTCAACGTCTTTGACAAGCAGGCTGATGGCATCCATGCCTTCTGCCATGCTCCTTCGTTCGGGATTCGATGCCATCATGTAAAACAGGGCAAGGTCATTGTTTGATATGGGCATGGGGTCTGCCTTCATGCATTCCAGGAGTCGCATAAAATTTAAAAAGATTTTTGCATGTTCCATACGTGCCTGGATGAAATGTTCATCGGTTACGACCACATCCGCCTTTTCTTTTAATTCGGCAATGCAATTTCTTAACTCGGCCCCAAAGTAACCGACTCGGTGTTCGGCCACATCCGGGTACATATCTGTGTATTCGTCCCAATTTGCAGACAGGCAGTTGTCAATATATATCCTGGGTATATCACCTGGAAAATGATGGCAGACCAGTTCATCGGTTTTGGCCTCATTGTCGCAGTAAAAACTGGAAACAATGAATGCATCGGGCATGGGATTCAACCCTTTCAGGAAAGCGCCCAGCCGCATCTTGTTGGCGCCGCACATCCCCGTTCCCGGAGTCATGCCATTAAGCTCAGCCGTCTCAAAATAGGGTGCATCGGCGCCGAACATCATCCCGAGTACCATAATGTTGACGAACTCAGGTGTGGCGGCATAATACCCCGCACAGTTAATAGCGCATCCCAGTCGTGGTTCCAGGGGATAGGTGTAATAGATGACCTTTTCATGCTCTTCCCTGCAAAGCGCAAGGTCCACAAACTGCTTCAGCCATATGCCCCAGCATTTGCGAATCCCCTCGCATTCCATCCAGAAGTATGTGTTCAGCCGTTCAATGGCACGGTCCATATCGGCGGGCCCCAGCCCTGCTATTTCGAGCGTTTTCTCAATCCTTGGAGCGTCTTTTTCAAGCGTCTCTTCCGAATACCCGCATAGTGTAAATAATTCTGTGTAAAACATGGTTTAACTCCTTATACTCTCAAGAAACGTCTCGATTCGAATATGAAAGCCTCCCCTTTCGCCCGCATCGTAATCCGATACCAGTTTGAGCATGGGCAGGCCGGCTTCCTTTTTTAGGACTTCCGGGTACCAGAAAGACTCGAATTCGTCACTTTCCCGGGCCATCAGTTGATACCAGATGACCCCGTCAACCTTATATTCTCCGGCCATCCGGAGAATCAATTCCTGTCGTTCCGTTCCCGGCCTGAACCATGCCGGCGGCACCCGTTTCCAGAAGTACCGCTCTGCCAGGGCCTTGACCAGGTCGCCTTCCGTATTCACTTTTTCCTGAAAATGCCGGATGCCTTCGCCGAACTCCTCGCTCACCACCTGTCCCCCGCATTCATTTATCAGATCCAGCACCTTGGTATCCCCATGCGCCATGGTGGTGCCGGTCAGCAGAATCCGGGGCCCGCCGGGACTGGTATTTTTCGTATCTTTAAATTCAGCACAAATCTTTTCCAGCAGGTTTATCATGACCTGTTTGTCCAGGAGGAGTGAGGCATGATTGAGCATAATAAAATCCTTGCCGCTGATAGGCGGATGTTCAGTCATGCGCATTT
>JAUXDD010000058.1 GCA_030618465.1 Desulfobacteraceae bacterium | reverse complement strand
CTTGCGTCATTTAACGGTGTTTCAAGGTCAGGAATCTTTGAATCCTTGTAATCATTGATGCCGATTATAAGCGCCCTGTAAGTACCGACCTTTCCGCTGGTATGATTCAAATCAGAAGCGACCCTGATTCCTCTGGCAGAAAAAACAGACTGGGGAATAAGAAGAAGCACAAAAAACAGACACAATATAAATCGAATTGTTTTTTTCAAAACAGCCTCCGTATAACAATTGAATAAAACGGGCCGTGGGTGCAGATACATGGTGATAATTACTCTTTTATAAATGAAAAGAGATACATAAAGATATTTTATAATCTGTTAAAATGGTTTTTGCAATATAAAATGCAGACAGCAGAGGATATATGGATAACCAATAAATGGTCATAATGGTGCAGGGGCAAACCCGTGTGTCCGCCCTGGTGGTTATCATGATGAGATAATTATTCCGTAGAAACAAAAGAATCAGCCTTTGAAACTATTATTCAACCCAAATTAAATAGTTACAGAAAAATAGTATTTTTCATCCGGGTATATCTATGTTAATCTGTTTTCCGGTAATTAAGCATGAATTGAGTATCATTCCAAATAAATACGGAGAAAGTAACCAATGGAAAACGAAGCTGCCTACACCGTCCATCTTGATATGCCCAGGGAACAGGTATGGGAAAAACTGCGTGATTTTACACTGGCTCCCAATTATGTGCCCGGCATCACCGGTGTTGAAATTACAACTGAAAATAAAGAGGGGGTTGGGGCATCCAGGACGGTTCTACCGAAAAAAATGGATGAAACCGTTATTGAATGGAATGATGGGTATGGATTTGTGTTAAGGCTTCACAATGGAGAAAAAGGGGCGCCGGCCCCTTTCAAAGAGGCTGGTTTCCGGTACAAAATCGAAGATGACGGCGAAAGAACAAAATTTACCGCAGGATTGTTGTATACCATGGGCATGGGCTGGTTTGGCCGGTTGATTGAACGAATGTTTTTAGGTAAAATATTTGTAATAGTTGTACGGGATATTGCAATCAGCCTGAAACATTTTTATGAAACTAATGAACCTGTAACCCCGGCGATTCTAAAAAGGCTGAAAAAGAGCAACCATTAATTGTTTATGGTGTGTTCATTATTTGAACGCACTCTGAACATTTTTTCTAAACCAAATCCATGGCCATGAGAAAACAGTACAATGAAAACCCATTATTCGGATACGAACGTGTCCATTCTGAGAAATGAAATATGGTGTTTGCAATAGCTTAAAAACCTGTGATATGAGGTGCTTTGGTTTTGGAAAATCACATAGGCTTATTTTATTAATTGAAGTACTGAAACAAAATGAATATGGATGATCAATCAGATAGCTGTCCGGTGAATAGCGGTCAGGCGGATAAGAATCAGGCAGACAATCAGCAGGCGGCCAACAGTAAAACGGATGAGAAACAGGAAAAACTGACGTTTCCTGATATTGAACTGGCAAGGCAGTTGTTTGGCGAACAGAACAGCAACCTTAAAAAAATTGCAGACGCCCTTGATATCTCAATTAATGCAAGGGGCTGTACTGTTTTTATTGAAGGCGATGATATTGCGTCTGATCTGGCCCGAACTATTCTCAACCAGCTCTATGGATTGATAAAAGAGAAGTATCCCGTATACGCCAAAGATATTGATTATGCTGTCAGGGTGTTAAGCGAAGATGACAGTATTGATCTGAAAGATATTTTTCTGGATACCGTCTATATCACTTCAAAGAAACATCCCATAACACCCAAAAGTCAATCCCAGAAGAAATATATTGATGCTATTCGCAACTTTGATATAGTATTCGGTATAGGACCTGCAGGAACAGGCAAGACGTATCTTGCCATGGCCATGGCGGTTTCAGCCCTTACAAAAGGGCTTGTAACCCGAATAATCCTTACCCGGCCAGCGGTGGAAGCGGGTGAGGCGCTTGGGTTTTTACCCGGAGATCTTGCGGAAAAGGTTGATCCCTATTTAAGACCTCTGTATGATGCGCTCCATGATATGATGCAGTTTGAAAAAGTTTCAAGCCTTATGCAGCAGGGGGTAATTGAAGTGGCTCCCCTTGCCTTTATGAGGGGAAGAACATTAAATGATTCGTTTATTATTTTGGATGAGGCGCAAAACACCACATCCGAACAGATGAAGATGTTTTTAACCCGTATCGGATTCAGTTCCAAGGCTGTTATCACAGGTGATATAACCCAGATTGATCTTCCGGTTGACAGGCACTCCGGGCTGGTTGAAGCAAAGAATATCCTCCAGGAAATAGAGGGGATGCGATTTGTGTTTTTTTCTAAAAGAGATGTTGTCCGGCACAAACTGGTTCAGGAAATAATCAGAGCATACGAAGAAAACGTGAAAACCAGAACAAAATAATATGAAATTTACAGTTGCAATAAAAATCATAGTGTTTTTAACTTGTTAAACGTATATCGGCCTCATACAAAAGACGTAGTTTTATGCAAATTGATATAAATAAAAAGTATTTAAGTAAATTGTACGGCCCGGGCAACAGTTTTCTGTGGGCACTGCTTATCGGTATAAC
The DNA here is from genome assembly GCA_030618465.1 of Desulfobacteraceae bacterium. GTDB lineage: Bacteria > Desulfobacterota > Desulfobacteria > Desulfobacterales > SURF-7 > JAUXDD01. The sequence continues at coordinate 12,853 of JAUXDD010000058.1, read as the reverse complement.
ATGTATTTTCACAATTCTTTTATATCCGAATATAGTTGCCAACAGGAATTTGTATAAACTTGGTGATGTGTCGAAAAGATATATCAAAGCACCGCTGGATTTTTTTGTTGAAGATAGTGACGCTACGAAAGCAAACCGCAAGCAGGCCGCTGAGTCTGTTTTAACGGTTTATGATTTAGAGGCATCTCTTTCAACCGGCCTGACTCAGCGTATAGATAAGGCATTCTCAGATATCAGGGAAAAAATTGAAACCATCAGGCAAGGCCGGAGCAAAATTTCAGATGAGACAGAGGAGTCTGTTTCCAACGGAGAAAAAAAGGAAAAAATATCAATTGACGATAGTATCTGGCAGTTGAGAAAGGTCTTTGAAGAAAATATGGGAATTTCTGTGAGCAGGGAAGCGTTTAAGATTCTCAAAAATGAAGGCTTTTCAATGGATATTGCCGATCTCATCAACAAAATTATCAGTGAAATATTACAAAATGGGGTGGTTGCAAACAAGGAGAACCTTCTGAAGGAGCTTGACAAGGGAATTGTTTTACGAACGGTGGACACAGAATCAGAAAAAGTTGTCAAAAACCTCAAACAATTTTACGGACCGGATCAGGCCAAAGCCATGGTCAGAATAATTGGCCAGCCCATGCTTAAAGATGTTGACTATACTTTAAAAAGCCTGATCGTCGAGTTCGCTGACCATCTCATATCGCCCAATATTACATTAAATCGGAGTGAGACCGAAAAAAGCAGAAAGAAGGCCGCCAGGAACATAAAACCATTTTTATATAAAATCAAAAAAGGAGAAATGCTTTTACGCGAAGGGGAAAGAGTCACTAAGGTTCATCTGTTAAAACTCAATGCCCTGAAAACGCAAACAATAAATGATCAGATTTTTACAAGCAGCATGGGGACGGCACTGGTCATTTTAAGCCTTTTTCTTACTGTTTTTGTTCTTCATATAAAAAACAATACGATTATTGCCAGGGACTATAATAAAAACATGCTGTTTATTGCCAGTGTCCTGGTTACGGTTTTTATACTTGCACGAATTTCAGCCACCATTGCTGGATCGTTGTCAATAAATTCACCATTTTTAATACCGGTGTCATCCGTGGCCTATGGCATTCCTCTTGCTTCGGGTGCCATGACGATAAGTCTTATCCTGGGACTGGAGATCGCCATTCCCTTTGCCGTAGTTATGGCCGTCTGTACGGCAATCCTTTTTAACAACAGTTTTCCCCTGTTCATCTATTTTTTCTTAAGCAGCACAATGGCTGCATACTGGATGCAACACTGCCGTGAACGAAAAGTTTTTATTAAAGCAGGGGTAAAGATCGGACTGCTCAACATCGTGCTTGTCACTGTGGTAGATATTTATATCCTGGATTTCGCCGGTGTAAAACTTATATGGGACTGGGCGTTTGCATTTCTGGGCGGAATAGCAGCAGGAATTGTAACAGCCGGCATTACGCCTGTAGTGGAAATAGCGTTTGATTATACCACGGATATCAAGGTCCTTGAGATTTCCAATCTGGATCAGCCTATTTTAAGGCGGCTGATGATTGAAGCCCCAGGCACCTATCATCATTCTGTTGTCGTTGGCGTCATGGTTGAGGCTGCGGCTTCTGAAATCGGGGCCAATCCTTTGCTGGCAAGGGTGTGTGGCTATTACCACGATATCGGTAAAATTAACAAACCCCTTTATTTTATTGAGAACCAGAGAAACGGCAAGAACAAGCATGACAAGCTGGCACCTTCCATGTCAAGTCTTATTCTGATAGCCCACATAAAAGAAGGTGTGGAAATAGCCCGGAAAAACAAACTGGGCCAGTCCATAGTGGATACGATACAGCAGCATCATGGAACCAGTTTAATCCGGTTTTTTTATGAAAAAGCAAAACAGCAGCGAAAGGAAGATCAAACTGTCAATATTGATGATTACAGGTATCCGGGGCCAAAACCCCAGACAAGGGAAGCCGGCCTTGTCATGCTGGCGGATGTGGTTGAAGCGGCTTCAAAGACCCTTGAAAATCCAACACCTGCAAGGATACAGGGGCTTGTTCAGGATCTTATTAATAAGATCTTTTCAGACGGCCAGCTCAGTGACTGTGAGTTAACCCTGAAGGATCTTCATAATATTGCTAAAAGTTTTAACAAGATCTTAAACGGAATATACCATCATCGTATTGAATATTCAGAAAGCGCACCAAATGGAAAGGGGAAGAGTGGCAGTACTGATAGACAACAGGCAAAACAGCCGAAAGATTTCCAGGACGAAATTAAATCAAAAAGCGGAAGCCATCTTAAGCGCCTTGGACAGTCCTGAAAAAGAGCTTTCGATTCTTATCGTAGATGACAGCCAGATTGCGGAATTAAACAGTCAATACTTAAATCGAAGCGGCCCCACCAATGTTATTGCCTTTCCAATGAATGAGGGAGAGTTTTCAGACCTGTCTCCTTATCTTCTTGGCGACGTTGTTATTTCCGTTGATGCAGCCGCAAAAGAGGGTAAAATGGCAGGAATAACCATGGAAGAGCGCTTTACAGAGCTTCTTGTACATGGTATTTTGCATCTCTTTGGTTTTGACCATGAGAACAATGAAGATGAGGCCCGCGCAATGGAAAAAAAAAGCGAAGAAATTATGAGGATGATTAAATAGTTTACGAATTGATATTTTGATCTGACGCAGAAATTGGACAAAACAGCAATTCGTGGGTGTGAACTAAATAGAGAAATGGCGAAAGCTGTATGGAGGTTCAAACAATGGCCCGGTTAGCTGTAAATGTTGATCATACTGCGACAATAAGACAATCCAGGGAAAATGTCAGTTATCCTGATCCTGTGGCGGCAGCGGTTCTTGCCGAGCTGGCCGGTGCATCCGGTATCGTTGTTCACTTGAGAGAAGACAGAAGGCATATCCAGGAACGGGATGTGAAAATTTTACGCGAAGTTGTTCAGACCAGACTTATCCTGGAAATGGCTGCCACCCCGGAGATGGTCGGCATGGCCCTGGGCATTCAGCCGGATGTGGTTACACTTGTCCCTGAAAAACGGGAGGAACTGACAACCGAGGGGGGCCTTGATCTTGTCGGACACTGGGAAACAATTGCCGAAACAGTAGATACATTACAAAACAGCAGCATACAGGTAAGTATCTTTATCGATCCGGTACAGGAACAGATAAAATTGGCCCACAAGGCCAATGCCTCGATGATAGAAATTCATACCGGCACATACTGCGATGCCGCAACGCCGCAGAAAAAAAAGCAGGAGTTTGCAAAAATCACTGCTGCGGCAAAGTTGGCAAGAAAACTGAAATTGGGAATAAATGCCGGCCACGGCTTGAGCTATAATTCCATAACGGATTTTAAAGGATTTAATGAGATTGATGAATTCAGTATTGGGCACAGCATCATTTCAAGGGCAGTACTTGTGGGCATGGAAAGAGCTGTTTCTGAAATGCTGGCCTTAATAAAAGGATTATAGGCCAGAAAAATTGTACAGAGGAGCCATGTATATAGTTACTGCCGGTGAAATGCAGACGATAGACCGACAGACCATTGAATCCTTTGGTATACCGGGAAGGGTTCTTATGGAAAATGCCGGTCTCGGGGCAACCCGGGTGTTGTTTGACACTTTTCCCGGTGTTACTGAAAAAAGGGTCGGGATTATTGCCGGGCGAGGAAACAATGGAGGCGACGGTTTTGTTATTGCCCGGTATCTTTCCCATAAAGGGGTGGATGTAACCGTATATCTTCTTTCAACAAAAGATAAGGTCAAAGGCGATGCCGCCTCGAACCTGGTTCTTCTTGAACCCCTGGGGATTCCTGTTTGTGAAATTCCGGACAGGGCCGCTTTTAACAAACACAAATCATCTCTGTTGCATCAGAACATATGGGTAGATGCCATCTTCGGGACCGGGTTGAATTCTGAGGTAAAAGGGTTTTTCAGGGAAATTATTGAGTTTGTCAACAGTACCGGTAAACCCGTTTTTGCAGTCGATATTCCTTCCGGACTGGATGCTGATACCGGCCGGCCCTGTGGTGTGTGCGTACAGGCCCGGGCAACCGCAACGTTTGCTTATGCAAAAACGGGACATCATCTTTTCCCGGGTGCGGATTATACGGGGACGCTTTCCGTTATTGAAATTGGAATTCCCCCGCTAATGGCGGAAAAAGTGAATCCCAGGCAGTACCTTTTAACAAAAAAGTATATCCGGAGCTGCCTCAAACCGAGGCCATCAGATGCGCATAAGGGAAGTGCCGGACATGTTTTGGTTGTTGCCGGTTCCATCGGCAAAACCGGTGCCGCTGCAATGACTGCCATTTCAGCCATGAGAGCCGGGGCCGGTCTTGTTACATTGGGGATTCCTGAAAGCCTGAATGCAGCCATAGAGCCCATGGTTCTTGAAACAATGACATGTCCCCTGCCGGAAAAAGGGGACGGGATGCTTGATGCGTCTTCATTTAACATAATCATGGACCTTCTTTCAGATAAGAAATGTCTTGCAATAGGCCCGGGAATCGGTACAACAGATTCCGTAAAAGAACTGGTCCGGCAGATCCTTCAGGCTTGCCGGGTGCCGGTGGTTATTGATGCAGATGGTTTAAACTGTCTGGTCGGAAATGTTGATATATTAAATAAGATGCAGGCGCCGGTTATCGTGACCCCCCATCCAGGGGAAATGGCACGACTTGCTGAGACAACCACTACTGCTGTCCAGTCCGACAGGGTAACATGCGCTCGTAAATTTGCTGAATCGTACAATGCGCATGTGGTGTTAAAAGGAGCAGGAACTGTCATTGCGCATCCTGACGGCAGGGTTTTTATCAATCGGACAGGAAATTCCGGAATGGCGTCTGGCGGTATGGGGGATGTACTCACCGGGATCATCGCAGGGTTTGTTGCACAGGGATACCCGCCGGAATCAGCCGCACACACAGGTGTGTATCTGCATGGTGCGGCCGCTGACGCGTTAGCCAAAACAGCCGGTCCAATTGGATTTCTCGCATCAGATATAATGGCATGCATTCCTGAACAGATCAACTGTTTGGGACAGGTATGAATCCAGTTAATCACTCTTTACAAAATGAATTGCGGATAACCACCCGGTCACTTGAAGAGACCCGGGCGCTGGGCCATGCCCTTGGAGCGTATATTGAATCGGGTATTGCCATAGCTTTAACCGGAGATCTTGGAAGCGGAAAAACCGCTTTTGTCCAGGGCCTTGCCCGCGGGCTGGATGTGCCTGAACGTTTTTACATAACAAGCCCCACTTATACCCTTATTAATGAATATCCCGGAAGATTGCGGCTGTTTCATATTGATCTGTATCGAATCGGAGACATAGACGAGCCGGCGGATTTGGGGTTTGAGGAAATTTTCGACGGAAGCGCTGTGGTTGCCGTTGAATGGGCCGGCATATTGCCTGAAGAATTTCTGTCTGAATGCCTTCACCTTGAATTGATAATAATTGATAATGTGTCCCGGGAAATTCGAATAACGGCAAAGGGGGCAGCGGCTGAAAAACTGAGAGAAAAACTGGCCGGGGAGAAAATATGAAGAAATTCAATACCAAACAGCAGCTTTTTGCGATTGCTTGTGGGCTTGTGATTACAGGATTAATTATTTGCAGATTTGTTGTTGTTTAGTTTTTTGTCATATCGGGATTTGCACCTGCCGCAAGAAGTATATTCACCATTTCTTCAGATCCATTTTTTTGTGCGCATATGAGAGGTGTTTCGCCTGTGCTGGTTTTTATATTTGGAATTGCGCCGGCAACAATCAACTGTTTTACCATTTCTTTTGATCCTGTGGATACGGCTTTATAAAGCGGTGTTTCACCGGCCGTGGTTTTTAAGTTTGGATTAGCTCCTGCCTTTAGAAGTGTGTTAACCAGTTCAGTAGAATTTTTAAATATGACCTGATTTTCAAGGTCTGTTGGTTTGTGCATATACGGATCTTCACCCATATCCGGAAATGTGTCGATCCTTTCATCCGGTTCATTATACATGGGCGTAAAATAGATGTTTCCCCAGGTTTCACTCAGAAGGCATGGGTCATTAGGTAAAATCCACTCCACCAGTTCGTCAAATCCATTGGACACCGCTTTATAAAGGGCAGTCTCCCCTGACATGTTTTTTATATTCGGGTTTGCCCCGGCTTCCAGAAGGAAAGCCACCACTTTTGAGGATTTTCCGGATACAGCTTCAATTAAAAGATCGTTGCCTTCCCTGCTTGTTATTTCCGGTGGCGCACCCGCTTCAATCAGTCGTTTCACAACAGGAAAATGCCCTTTTGAGATACTGGTTTGAAGCGGTGTCCGGCCGGTGGGATGGTTAATATTCGTATCAGCACCGGCGGTGATTAACAGGTCAACCACGCCCGCATGACCTGAAGATACCGAAAGCATCAGGGGTGTTTGCCCCGAGTTGTTTTTTTTACTGGGCACAGCGCCGTTTTTCAGTAATGCCCTGACAATTTCAACAGATCCTTTTTTTGCAGCATCGTGGAGAGGGGTGTTTCCTGCATCGTCTGAAAGCTCTGTGTTTGCACCGGCATTCAGTAAAAGGTCTGTCAGCAAAACCGAATCATTGCGACCGGCCAGTAAAATGGAGATATCACCGGAGGTGTTTCTCATGTCAGGATTTGCACCGTTTTTCAGAAGTACAGCCACAACGTCGTCAAAACCACAGGCAACAGCAACAAAAAGCGGTGTTTCACCTGAATGGTTTTTAATATCCGGGTCCGCACCGGCTTTAAGAAGTATATCCATCACTTCAGGGTATCTGTTTGATGCTGCTGTAAAAAGTAAAGCATTACCGGCACTGCTTCCAATATGGGGTTCTGCGTTGATCCGGATAAATAATTTCACAACATCGGCAGAATTGTTTGCCACAGCAATTTCAAGGGGCGTTTGATTGAGATTGTTTGGGATGTCCTGATCGGCGCCTGCAGCCAGTAATTGTTCGATCACGCCTCCAGCGTTTTCCGTCGCCGCAATCATCAGCGGTGTTTCACCCGAAGTGTTTTGAAGATTCGGCTTTGTGCCTTCAGAAAGAAGCAGGTTTGTAACTTCTTCAGATCCGGATACAGCAGCTTTGTGGAGGGGGATGTTGTTAAAAAAATCTTTCGCATAAATATCAGCGCCAAACTGGATCAGCAAACTTGAAAGCGCTTCGGAGCCTGAGGCAGCCGACTTGTGAAGCGGGGTGCTGCCAAAAGAATCTTTTGATTCCAGATCTGCCCCGGAATTTGCCAGTAACCCGGTAACCTCTGCGTGCCCGGAGATAATTGCCGTGGACAGTGGTGTTTCCCCGGATTTGTTTTTCATGTTCGGATTGGCATCTGCTTCGAGCAGCCGTGCTGCAACATCATAATATCCTTTAGAAACAGCATTGAAAATAGGCGTTTCTCCGGAACTGTTTTGTATATCAGGATTCGCGTCTGATGCCAGAAGTAAATCCGTAATTACAACAGATCCCAGGGTTGCCGCCTTGTGCAACGGCGTATCTCCCAGAATATCCCTTGTGTCCGGTATGGCACCGGCGTTTAAAAGCAGGGCTGTGATATCTTCACGGTTGGCTGCTGCGGCAGTGGATAACGGGGTGCATCCCCAGGTATCCGTTGATTCAATATCGATTCCTTCTTTTATCAGGGAATGAATTTTTTTTTCAGAATCAATCCTGACTGCATGGTTTAAGTCGATTTTGTCCTTAGTGGCAGCACATGCTGAAAAAAGGATAATTGAAAGAATGACATAATATTTTGATAAACGTTTTTTATGTGCATACCTGAACATAATATTTAAAATGAACATACCCTGTCTTATCTGTTTGTTTCTGTGGCCAGGCGAATGCCTATGTCAAGGGCTTTCCGGTTCATTTCAAGGAATCCGGGTGGAATGCGGGCTTCAAGAACCTGTATGATGGATTCGGATTTGACGAGGTTCGTTACGCCTATCAACGCACCGAGCATACAAATATTGAGAACAATGGATTTTCCGATTTCTTCCATCACGGCCTGGTGCATGGGCAATCCTCTTTGCACGGCATCAACTTTTTTTCCCGTCTGGACGGAACGTGTGTCTGTTATGAGCAGACCTCCTGGGCGTATTGAGGGGCTGTATTTATTATAGGCCTCCTGGGTAAGGCAGATAAGTACATTGGGCTGATTTACTTTTGGAAAAAAAATATCCGTATCTGAAATGATTACTTCCGAACGTGTAGCGCCTCCCCTGGCCTCAGGTCCGTATGCCTGAGACTGGACGGCAATCAGGCCCTCATATAAAACGGCAGCCTCGGCAAGAATGATTGCTGCCGTTATTACGCCCTGGCCCCCGGAGCCTGAAAAAACCAATCGGCATCGTTCCATAGTTATTTCCCTTTCATCGCTCTTTCAATGACCTTCTCATATTCGTTGCAATATTCCGGTATTTCTTTTTGTACAAAAATACCCCGTTCAATGAGGTCGGGATTTTCCTTTTTTGCATCCGATCCCACCGGTGTTGTATTTTTTTCATAGTATTCCATCATTTCAACAGCATCTCCCATTTTGTTTTTTCTTCCAAAATAGGTGGGGCATTGTGACAACACCTCAACAACTGAAAAACCTTCATGCAGTATGGCTTTCCGGATAATATCCGATATCTGCTGAGTATGATACGTGGTGGTTCGTGCAACAAAAGATGCTCCTGCGGCCATGGCAAGCTGAGCCACATCAAAATCATGGTCAATATTTGTATAAGGGGCTGTTGTCCCGAGTGTTCCGTATCCGGATAACGGTGAAAACTGCCCGCCGGTCATGCCATATATACGGTTATTCATGACAATGGCCGTAATATCAATATTTCGTCTGGCTGCATGGATAAAATGGTTCCCGCCAATAGCCAGTGCATCACCGTCTCCCATGGGTACAATGAGATTTAATTCCGGCTTGCTCATTTTGACTCCGGTGGCAAAGGCAAGCGCCCGGCCATGGATGGTATGCAGGGTATGAAAATCAACATAGCCGGATATCCGTGACGAACATCCGATTCCAGAAGCCATGACAATTTCGTTTTTGCTCATCCCCAGTTTGTCAACAGCCCGGAGAAGACCACCCATCACGATCCCATGACCACAGCCCGGACACCACATATGTGGAAAAAAACGTTCGCGAATATAATCCTTTACAGCCATGGCTATACCCCCTTTCCCTGAATCAGCCTGAGCATATTTTTTATATCTGTAGGGGTTATGAAAACACCGTCAATACTGTTTGCCAGAAATACATTATCAGGGTTGGGCACTGCCATTTTGACTTGCTGGCATATCTGCCCCATGTTCATTTCAACAACAATGATATACCGGCAATTTGAACATTTTTCCCGAATAAAGCTGTGGGGAAACGGCCACAATGTCTGAAGTTCCAGGAGTCCAAGCCGCTCTCCTCTCTTCCTTCGGCTTTCAACCAGATGGCGGGCAGATCGTGCGGAAGAACCATAAGAGATAAGTATCGTCCGTGCATCTTCCAGGTAATACTCCTTGTGCCGGACAATTTTATGGATATTGTTCTGAATCTTATCAACCAGGTGTCTCGTCAAACCATATACAACCTCGGGTTTGCCGGACGGAAAGCCCCACATATCGTGAAACAGTCCGGTTACATTGTATCGATGTACACCGCCGAAATCCGACATGGGAAGCCTGCCGTCTTCCCTGGGCAGATACGGATGATAGTTCACTCCTTCTTTTACAGATGTCCGTAATCGTTCAACCAGCGGTAGTTCACCATTCTCGGGGATAATCAGCTTTTCCCGCATATGTCCCACAACTTCATCAATGAGGAGAATCACCGGTGTTCGATATGTTTCGGCCAGGTTAAAGGCTTCAACAGCTATTTCGAAAAGTTCCTGGTGATTGGAAGCAGTCAGTGCGATGATTGCGTGATCTCCATGGGTACCCCACCGGGCCTGATTCACGTCACCCTGCATGGCATGGGTCGGAAGTCCGGTTGAAGGCCCGCCGCGCTGGACATTTATGATAACGCATGGGATTTCAGCCATAATCGCGTATCCCAATGCTTCCTGCATAAGTGAAAATCCGGGACCGCTTGTAGCAGTCATTACTTTATGGCCTGTAAGGGATGCGCCGATAATGGCGCACATGGATGCGATTTCATCTTCCATCTGGAGAAATTTGCCGCCGATCCGGGGGAGCCTGACAGCCATGTGCTCGGCAATTTCCGTAGACGGTGTGATGGGATAGCCGGCAAAAAAATCAAGCCCGGCATACAGGGACGCTTCCACACAGACCTCATTGCCCTGAACGAATTTTATGTTTTTCTTCATAATAAACCTTATTCTGTAAAAATTTCTATAGCCAGGTCCGGGCACCGGTATTCACAAAGCCTGCAACAGATACAATCTTCAGGCCGCACAGGAATTGCCTTATCTTTATCATCAAGCTCAAGCACGTTTTCGGGACAGAAATGGATGCAGATTTTGCATCCTTTGCACCAGTCCCTGTTTATGACAAGCTCCTTCAGCTTTTGTTTTGCCATGGAAACATCCCTTTTATTACATGCTGATCGTTGGAGGCCGTAACGGGTTTTTGTCGATTCGAATTTATTGTTTGTATGGATTTATTGTAATTTTTAAAAGTGTCTGGGCTACTCTTATCTAATATACTGGATTTACTATGGGATGTCAAGGCATGCAAATTACCGGTTTACAAATAGGTCACTGGGAGTTGAATTAAATAAATCTTTTCATAATATCATCAATTGCTTCATCCACATTATCCGGTGTAATGCCGTATTGAAGGCATGCCTGCTCAGCCTTTGCCTTTAATAAGGGTTCCTCCAAATCTGTCAGCCTGGAAAAAATCCCCATTCGTCTTCCAACCTGAAATAGAACCTGCTGCTCAGGAGTCATTGAAAGAAAGGTTTGCAGAGCAGTTAAAATACGCTCTTTGTCATCAGGAAATTTCCCTTCCACTTCTTCAAAAAGGTTTAAGATATGGTCACTTTTTAACGTGCTTGTAATATCATTCAGGTTTTCAATAAACAGGAGCAGTTCTTCTGCTTTCATTCGATCCGTGCATGGCTGGAAGCGTCCCTCTGCAAATTCTTTATGAAGCTCCACACTTTCCGGAATGGCAAGGGATCTGAGCCGGATGAAGTCAGGATTGATCCGGTTTATCGCATCAGCCGTTTCCAGGGCATGAACCCTGGACAGGGCCTGCCCTCCCAATCCGGGCATGACATATTCGGAAAGCTCAATGCCGGCATGTTTCACTTTCAACCCGGCCTTGATATGCGTTTCTTTTGTAACCCCTTTTTTTACCGTTTTTAATACGTCATCAGAGCCGGATTCAAGACCGATATGAATTCTGTTCAGACCTGCATCGCCAATAGCCTTCATGTCTGCATCACTTATTCGCGCAATGGTGTGGGATCGTGCATACGATGTGATTCGCTCAACCCACGGAAACCGTTTTTTAAGGTGCACAAGGATATCGACCAGATCGGAAGGTTTTATAATCAGACTGTTGGCATCCTGGATAAAAATCGAACTTAAACCACCGGCCAGCCAGTGATAGGCTGCGTTTAACGCCGGTATTTCATCCGGTTTGGTATTCCCGCCAATTTGATTGATTTCATCACGGTTCACATGGCCGGATTCATCAATAATTTTGCATAGGGACTCAACATATTTGTGAACAGCATCAATATCCTTTTTTATATGCTCAACAGGGCGAAAGGAAAATTTGGCTCCTTTGTAAACAGGACAGAACGTGCAGTGATTCCACGGGCAGTTACGGGTTATCCGTATAAGAAGGCTATTTGCTTCACTTGGCGGTCGTATGGAGCCTTGCTCAAAACCCTGGTACGTTTCTGTTGTTTTTTTAAAATCCGGTTTGTTCATTAATCAGCTATCTCCTGTTGTTAAATCAATTCTTAAATAGTGTCCATCCAGAAATTGAACAAAATAGCCATTTCTGGATGGACACTAATTAACAGGAAGTTAATCATCAAGTGACGCAAAATCAACTATGAAATTTGAAAGAACACTTCCTATATATTATCAGCGCATTAGCGTTTCACAGAGAATTGCTGACAATAAATGAGTTGACAATAAATTTCTCAGGCAGATATATCGTTACGAACAGGAAATACAGACGAAAGGGTGAAAATGAAAAATAAAAAAGCAGTTGTTCTTTCAAGCGGCGGATTGGATTCAACCACGGTTATGGCTATTGTAAAGGCTGAAGGGTATGATATATACAGTATCAGTTTTCGCTATGGACAGCGCCATGAATTAGAGATTGAAGCAGCACAGCGGGTGGCGTCGGCTTTTGATGCCGTCAGGCATCTCGTGATTGATATTGATCTGTCAAAAATCGGCGGCTCCGCTCTTACCTGTGATATCCCCGTGCCAAAAGGACGGGATGAAAAAACGATGCAGAACGAAATCCCTGTCACGTATGTGCCGGCCAGAAATACAGTATTTCTTTCATATGCCCTTGCCTGGGCGGAAGTGCTTGGGGCGTATGATATTTTTATAGGTGTAAATGCGGTTGATTACAGCGGGTACCCGGATTGCCGGCCAGAATTTATAGAAGCATATGAAAATATGGCAAATCTTGCCACAAAAGCCGCTGTTGAGGGAGAAAAACGTGTCAGCATCCGAACGCCCCTTATTCACCTCACAAAGGCCGAGATTATTAAAAAAGGTATTGAACTCGGGGTTGATTACAGCATGACACACAGCTGTTATGATCCGGCTGCGGACGGAAGGGCATGCGGGCGTTGTGACAGCTGCCTGCTCAGAAAGAAAGGATTCTCTGATGCGGGTTTAAATGATCCTGTACA
>JAUXDD010000237.1 GCA_030618465.1 Desulfobacteraceae bacterium | reverse complement strand
CCGACCACGTCAGGTGCTTTAAAGCCAACTACTTCAGCCCATAATGCCTTCATCTCATCAATATCAAAAACAAGTTTTGCCCAGATTTCAGGCGGAAGGATTTTTGACGGGTGAAACTTTTCGTTTAATGACCGCGGGTCGTCAATTAATCTTTTATTTGCCTGCATATCCTCATGGCTAGGCAGATATTTCTCAGGATCAGGATATTTATCTCCTGCAAAAGATTGGGGTGCTAATAAAATCAAAATAACGAAAATAAAAAAAACATTTTTCAAACATTTCATCAATTTCATGACAACCTCCTTTGTTAATGAACTGATTTTACATTTATCCCAACAGAGTTTTACAAAAAAAACCCTGTTTTGCTATTTTGTGTAAAAACTATGAAGAAAATAAAGAAAAATAACCCTGTCCATTAAAAAATTGTATTATAAATTGTTTTGATAGAAATTCAGTTTCTTTGGACTATAGGTATAAGTTCCTACAAATTACAATATCAATTCTTTTCATACACATTACCCATATAATTTACGTATTCGTCTGGTGGGAACATAATTAATTCGGTTTATACAACAGAAAGGCAAACATGGCAACGTGTCTTTTGCCTTAAAGTAATTTCAATTTTTATTAATAATGGTAATATCCCGTTTCGGATACGGTATCTCAATGTTTTCCTTATCGAATATTTCCTTAACCTTGTCCGTAATGAATGAAATCGCATCCATACGTTTTCTGGCATCGGAAATCCACACTCTTAGCTGAAGATCAACTGAAGATTCCCCGAAATTTCTAACGACAACTCTTGGCGCCGGCTCTTTTTGAATCCAGTCGAACGTGTTTGCCGCATCTATAATAGCAGCTTTTGCCCTGGGAATATCTGCATCATATGAGACACCGATATTAATCCTCACCCTTATGGAAGAAGATTGCAGGGTATAATTGACAATATCGCGGGTCATGATTTCATTATTAGGAATAATGATGATAATATTATCCGTTGTCTGTATTTTTGTTGCACGAAGCCCTATATCCATAACATCGCCCCAGGTTGCGCTGCCGGCAGGCGCACTCCACACTTCAATCCTGTCGCCGATTTCAAACGGTCGGTCAATGATAAGCAGGATACCTGCAATAAGGTTTGACAGGGTATCCTTTGCTGCAAAGCCAATTACAATACCGGCAACACCGGCACCCGCAACAAAGGGCATCACGTTGATTCCCAGAACATCAAGAGACAGGATCAATGCCATCACATAAACGATTACGCCGACAAATTTGTTCAGCAGGTCAAATATGATATTATCCACTTTCGTTTCTGTATTGTCTGCAACGTTCTCCTCAAAATACTTAAGAACCAGCCTGGCAAATTGATTTACCGGGGATGCCACCAGCATGATCAGAACAGCATAAAAGATTTTTTCAAACAGCTGGATATTAAACAGGTTGATCAGATACGTGCCTAATACAAGAATAAGGCCATATCTGAGCACATTTTTTATCAGCTTAAAAACAGTAGAATTGATCTGGAAAAATTCGTGGTCCCGGGTTCGTTTTTTCACTGAAGACAGTATCCGCATAAGAACAAACCAGATGACAAATGAAACGCCAACGGCAATCAGAAATTTATATAAAGTAATAAGATAGGGCGATCCCCCGCCAAACTTATCCGCAAATGTATCAATAAATGCAAATACCCGATCCATTTTTTTATTACCCTCACTTACATATTCATAAAAGTTTAATTCATTATCTATTCACTAAGGGCTCGCTCAAAGCTACTTAAACATCACACTTTTTTTAAAAACAAAGCTAAATAGCAGAATTATTGATACGGAGCAAATAAAATTATGTGGCTATGGCAATTGTTGGTGAATATGAACGATTTACTTGTGCCAATTGACTTTAATGGAAAATCTGGTAAAAAACAAAAACGGTTTCTTAATAATCAACATTCATGGCTACAGAAATTCATATAAAACAGAAAAAGCATTAAAGGATTGCAGAGTGTATAAAGGGGAACGATTTAACAGTATCAGCCACATCATTGGTGCGGCAGCTGCCCTTGCCGGACTTGTATTTCTTGTGGTAATCGCTGCACGACAGGGTGACCCATGGAAAATTGTGAGCTTCAGCATTTACGGCGGCACGCTCTTTCTGCTTTATACCTTTTCATCGCTTTATCATAGTTTGCACGGCAAACCCAAAAAGATTTTTCAGATATTTGACCACCTATCCATCTATCTCCTGATTGCCGGCACTTATACACCATTTACACTGGTAACTTTCCGCGGGAGCTGGGGCTGGTCAATATTTGGTATTATCTGGAGCCTTGCAATCCTGGGGATTATTACAGAAATACTGCTCAAAAAGGGGAGTCGCGTCATCCCCATAATCATTTACATCACTATGGGCTGGCTCATATTGATTGCGCTCAAACCCATGCTAAATTTTTTACCCCTGCCCGGCTTTGCATTGCTCCTGCTCGGGGGTGTATTTTACACCGTTGGGATAGTTTTTTATGTGCTGGATGATAAATTCCGCCATTTCCATGGTATCTGGCATTTGTTCGTTCTTACCGGCAGTGTCTGCCATTATTTCACTGTACTTTTTTATGTGGCATAATCAATGATGGTTGAATTGTTAAACCTGCCAAAAAGCCATCAATCAAATGCCTTACCTGCTTTAAAACCCAACGCCTTAAACAATTTCGCAGACGGGCAGAAACCGGTGAAGGCCGCCTGTAAAATATTGGCACCCATAAAAGCGGTAAACCACAGCCAGTGGACACTGTGTATTATTCAACAGAGGATGAAAAGCAGAAGTGCAAAAGGGAAAATCATCCAACAACAACCCGAAGGGGAATGATTTACAAACTATCACTGATAATCTTTAATCCTTCCAGGGTTAAATCATGTTCAACCGATTCAATGGTTTCTGACACATCGTTCATAATGTCCGCCAAGCCACCGGTGGCAATGACTTTAGGCGTCATGCCCATTTCTTCCTTTATGCGCTTTACCATTCCATCCACCAGTCCGGCATATCCGAAAATAATGCCTGACTTCATACTGTTTGCCGTATCTTTTCCGATCACTTTTTCAGGTGGTGTAAGCAGATCAACCCTGGGGAGCTTGGAGGCCTTTTTAAAAAGTGCTTCAGAGGAAATCATAATTCCCGGGGAGATGGCTCCGCCAAGATACTCCCCTTTTTCGGAAATCACATCAAAAGTCGTGGCCGTACCAAAATCAATAACAATAAGGCTGGTTTTATACCGGTGATAGGCGGCAACCGCATTAACGATCCGGTCTGCCCCCACTTCATCCGGATTGCCGTATAATATGGGCATCCCACCGGTCAGTCCGGCATCCACCCAGCAAGGGACATGATTCAGGTATTTCCGGCAGAAAGCATCATAAATACTCATTACCGGTGGAACAACGCTTGATATCACAGTTTTATCAATATCATTAAAATTAATACCGGCCCCCTGGAACAGATTTAATGCCAGGATATTAAATTCATCTTCTGTTGTGTCCCTGATCGTCCGAATCCGCCAGTCTTCTAAAAGGCGGTCACCATCGTAAATTCCGATGACAGTATTTGTATTTCCAATATCAATAACCAGCAGCATATCGACAGCTCCTTATTTTACATCAGGCACCATTTACAGCATCAATTATTTTAGCAGTTGCAACCGTACCGGCAACATCATGAACCCTGACGATATGGGCGCCGTTTAAAATAGAAGCCGCAATGGCTGCCTGGGAACCAATTTCTACAACCGGCAGGTCCGGTGAGAGATCCTTTTCTGAATCCACTTTCAGCCTGTTGCGAATAAATGCCTTTCGGGAAGGTCCCACAAGAATGGGAATATCCAGGGATGAAAAATCATCAATATGTTTTAATAATGTAAAATTATGCGCAAAGTTTTTGCCAAAGCCTATACCAGGATCGATAACAATTTTTGATCTTTTAATAGAGTTATTTTCAGCTGTTTCAACAGCTTCATAAAGAAATGCTTTAACTTCTTTTATCAGATCATCATACTCGGGTAAAACCTGCATATCTTTCGGTGAATCCTTCATGTGCATGATAATGACAGGCACATTCAACCCGGCAACCACACCGGCCATGTCCGGGTCAAGTCGCAGTGCGCTTATGTCGTTTATTATTGAAGCCCCGGCCGCTACTGCCTGTCTGGCCACTTCTGCCTTTGTTGTATCGATGGAGATGGGTACAGGAATTTTATCTGCAAGCTGTTCAATAACGGGCATGACCCTTTGAATTTCATCCTCAATGGGCACTGCCTCTGAAAACGGACGGGTAGACTCTCCTCCGATGTCAATAATGTCTGCACCAGCTTCAACCATTTTTTCAGCATGGGAAACAGCTGCATCACAATTGACAAATTTTCCACCATCAGAAAATGAATCAGGCGTCACATTAAGGATGCCCATGATGCATGTTCGCTCGCCAAGATAAAGAACATGATCACCGCATTCAAGTTTATATTTTTTTCTCATCCCTGTCTTTTTTCTTCTCCTCTTTCTTCTCCTCTTTCTTCTCCTCTTTCTTCTCCTCTTTCTTCTCCTCTTTCTTCTCCTCTTTCTTCTCCTCTT
>JAUXDD010000255.1 GCA_030618465.1 Desulfobacteraceae bacterium | reverse complement strand
AAGTCCCCGATATTACTGCCAATATACGTTGCATAGGCAGGGTAAAGTATTTTATAGGCACCTTTTTGATCGCCAATGGCTGATTCGGCCCTCATATATCCCAGTGCATCATTGGTTGCCTTTGCTTCATGATACAGCGACACAAAGGGGACCATATAAATGGCCGCATAACTGCCCTTATATTTCTTTTTTGCAAAATCTTTCGAATGCCCTCCCTCATGAACAGCGATTGCCCCGTGATCCGAATAGATGCTAACGGTATTTGTATAGGGATTATAATTATCCCCCCCGAAAAATCGCTGGGGCAGGATCGTATAAAATGTGACGCTGATAATTCCAAGCGTGTAACGCCAGCCGGCCCCCACAGACTTGTTTTTAAACAGGCGGCGCCATTCGTCTCCAGGGTAATACTGGTTGAGCCGAATTTTCACATTATTCAGATCATTGTCCGCAAGGTACTGTCTGAGCGTGTTTTCCGTCTCTTCGGCAATGTAATGGCTGTCAACTTTTGTATTCCACAAAAACAGCTTTGACAGAAGGCTGCCGGGCCATATCCAGCCGGATGCATCCAGAAATTTATTGGGCCGCCCCCGTTCGATCTGGGAGCGATTCGGTCTGATTTTTAATGTATTTTCCACTTCAATGTTTTTGCCGTATGTGTAGGGGACGGTTGCGCATCCGATTGACATTGACAGCAAGCTTAAACAGATGAAAAATATTACTATTTTTTGCATTCACCACCCTTTTGGGAACAGATTTTTGTAGTGACCCGGTGATTTGTGGAACTCATGTTATTATACACGTTATCAAAAAAAATCAACTCGATTTGGCCTTTTCCAGCAATTCCCGGTGAACATGAAGTGTTTATCTTTGCCGATCGTAGAGGTATGGATTCCCGTTTTCACGGGAATGGCGCGGGGCTGCTCATTTGTCATTCCCGTGAAAACGGGAATCCGGAAGAAACTGGATATTACGAAATATTTACTTTAAACAAGTGTACTTTTTGAATACTATCAGCATGTTATCTTTTTACAGAGAATTGCTGGGCATTTTCCCGGCTATTCTTGGTGACAAATGAACTATATATCAGTGTCGGTCGCAGAAAACAGAAATCCGGAAGATGCGTGTTTTAACGAAAAATATTTTTTTTAAGCTCTTGAAATTATTATATATAATTTTTGACAAGCGGATTTGATAGCTCTGAAATTTCTTGACATATGCATCATAAAATATTATAAAAGTACATTTAATTCCTTTAATAAATTGATGGAGAGGGAATGATGAAAAAATTTGGTATCAACCCCAATACAAACCATTTCAAAATTGTAACCGTTTCATTCCCGCAATTACTGGTTTTTATTTTTGCGTTTGTTGTCTCTCTCAGCTTCATTGCTCCCCCCGTTGCCACCGGTAAAGCTTTTCGCAAAGGAACTACCCTTTACACCGCCTGCAACCTGTGGAAAGAAAAAGGACAAATCTGGGCGATCAACTTCAAATCCATAAAGGGAACTCTCATACCTGCCGGGACCCGGGTTAAATTAGTTCAAGTGAAACGAAAAGTCATTACCTTCAAAACTTTAGATAATACCAGGCATACCATCTATATCCGATTTAAATATCATCCCCGCATGAAACCCATGGATTTAGCTGGTCTGATCTTTACAGATCAGCCCTTTGAAACGTTAACGAGAAATTTAACACCCAATGAAATAGCGGCAATAAGGAAAGGAACCGATCAGGCAGGCATGTCAAAAGAGGCGGTGTTGATCTGTTATGGTTATCCGGCGGAGCACAGAACACCGAATATTGAGAAAAATATATGGTACTACTGGAAAAACAGGCGCAAATCATTTACGGTTAAATTCGATTCTTCAGGACGATCCATGCCGTCAAAAGCTGAGATGCGCAAAATGGCGGCCGATAAAAAAATGCCGCCGCCGAAACAGTATCAGGCACCCCTGATTGCAGCATCTGCGGCGTATCAGCCTCCACCCGTGATAAGTGGACGGAAAAACTGGGCGGTTATTGTGGGTGTCTCAGAGTATCAGTATACCGGCAAGGGGGGATTAACCAACCTGGTTTTTGCTGATGACGATGCCAGGGCGGTTTATAAAATGCTTCGTGACAACGGATGGAGCAACAGCAACTTAAAAATGCTGATTAACAGGGATGCCACCCATCGGAACATCATGATAGCCCTTGACTCCTGGCTCACCAAGGCCGGCCCCAGGGACATGATTATACTCTTCTGGTCGGGACACGGTTTTCCTGATCCTGAAGATCCTGAAAAAGTATACTTTGCCTGCTATGATACGGACATATCCATACCAGCCACAGGATACCGGATGGACAAGGTGTGTATGTCTCTTGCCGAACGGAATGCCGCGAATGTGATTGTCATGGCAGATACATGCCATGCCGGGAAGCTGATCACACGCGGTAAAAAGGGTATATCCATGGTAAAAAATATTGAGAAAATGAAACGCCGGAAAAGTATCCCCAAGGGATGGATTTTCATGGTAGGCGCTGACAGCGACCGGCAGGCAATCGAGCACAGCTCCTGGTCAAACGGCGCCTTCACACACTGTTTGCTGGATGCATTTAAAGGAAAAGCAGACGGTTTTGAAAGTATGGGGGTCCAGGATGGTGTGATTACGATGAATGAACTTCGGGCCTATATGAATTCTGCCATGCCGAATCTGACCCAGAAAGTGCTGGGGGTTGCCAAACGCCCCATAATTACCACTTCTTCCGGAGACCCTGATATCTGGAAGCTGACATTGAAGGTTAAGTGACCTTTTTATTTTTTTAACCACAGAAAAACACGGAATTTCACAGATTGAAAAAACAGTGACTATCCGTGTGAAATCCGTTTATAAATAAAAGTTATTGAATTCAGTCCTTCTCTTCACACTCAAAATCCCCATACGTAATTTCCTGCCCCGGAGGAGCTACAACAAACCGGTCATCCCAGGGGCCGTTTATCATCCTGATGATCAGATGCGTTGTCCCCGTAATTTCTTCATAATTCAGGTTGAGTTGTTTTGCCGCGTTTCTGGCAAATTCCCGACAGGAATCCTGTGTAAAATGTTCGGTTTTACTCCCCATGTTGATATAGGCAAGCCGCGTATAATTCTTTATCATTTCATGCTTAACAAATTCCGCGTTTTTTTTTCCGTATTGATCTTCAACTCTTTTCAGCTCTTCAATCAGTGTAGCACCGGCCCGGATCCATCCCGGAGAAAGATAATAGGTTCCAATATTTTTTTTAAGCAGCTCCCGGTAAAGTTTCTGCGACCCCAGGAACAACCCGATACAATCATCAACCCGTGGAACAACCAGCGTACAGTTTGATGATTTTAATCCGATTACCGCTTTGGAACACAGCCCGTATCCTATAATTATGGTTTCAATACCCTCGCCTGAAGTGTTTATTAACTCCTGCAGCTTGTCATGCAGCTTTTTTGACTGGTTGTGAAAAACAGCATCTATGGAATAATATTCTACAGACGGGGGCAAAAAAGGACGGGCCTCCTCAATAACGGTTGCACATGCAATAATCTTTGTTTTTTTTGAATTCATACCCGGCCCGATTTATCTTTTTGACACTCCCGAATTAACAAAATTGCAATCACTTTATCAAATACCAGATATAACGAAGCTACGCAAATTCAAAACAGATAAATTAGTCCGCTTCAGCGAACGAACCGA
Organism: Desulfobacteraceae bacterium; assembly: GCA_030618465.1. Classification (GTDB taxonomy): domain Bacteria; phylum Desulfobacterota; class Desulfobacteria; order Desulfobacterales; family SURF-7; genus JAUXDD01. Next base: position 366 of record JAUXDD010000255.1, on the reverse strand, counting down.
CCAACCGGCTTAACCGGATACCAGTTATAACACTATCTGCAGATTATTTTTAATCATTCAGTAATTGACACCTTTGAAAGGGTGTGTTTAATATTTAAAATTTAGTCGTTTATGTAAAATGCTTTTATACGTGAGGGGCGTGGAAAAATAAAATCACAGGAATTCGCTCGTATATCATGAAGCCGTTTGACAAGAGGAAAATATCGAAAACGATTGGAAAAGTACCGGGGGAAAAACCAGGTGGAATTTGAAATCCGGCCCCCCAGGGTAATCCTGCGTACCTGTCCTGAATACAGAATAGATACCATAACTGCTATTATCCGGGAATCACTGACAGACCTTGATTGCAGAATTAAAGGCAATGTT
>JAUXDD010000216.1 GCA_030618465.1 Desulfobacteraceae bacterium | reverse complement strand
CCTTTTTCAGCAAGATATTTTTTTGCTTCAACGGAAAGTTCCAGACGGATGTTTCTATCGGCAAGTCTGTCGCCCAGTCGGTTGAGCTGGATCTCTACAATATCACCCAGCTCTTCAGGCGTCAGGTTCCGGAATATGATGGTTTCGTCAATGCGGTTTAAAAACTCAGGTTTGAAGCTTGCCCGCAGAATCTCTTCCACTTTTGTTTCCATCTCGTCGCGCCTTGATGCGCCCAGTTCCTGTATCAGATGGCTGCCGATATTGGACGTCATGATGATAATCGTATTTTTAAAATCAACTGTCTTGCCGTGGCCATCGGTCATCCTGCCGTCATCGAGTATCTGCAGTAATACATTAAAGACTTCCGGATGGGCTTTTTCTATCTCGTCAAAAAGAATGACAGAGTAGGGGCGTCGCCTGACGCTTTCTGTAAGGTAGCCGCCTTCTTCATATCCCACATATCCCGGGGGGGCGCCGATCAGCCTTGCCACTGCGTGTTTTTCCATATATTCAGACATGTCAATGCGAATTATTGCCTGTTCACTGTCAAAAATAAATTCTGCAAGTGATTTGGCCAGTTCGGTTTTACCCACACCAGTGGGGCCCATAAAAATAAATGAACCGATCGGCCGGTTCGGGTCCTGCAGGCCTGAACGGGCACGACGAACCGCATTTGATACGGCAACGATTGCCTCCTCCTGGCCGATCACACGTTTTTTTATGACATCTTCCATATGGACCAGTTTTTCCCGTTCACCTTCAAGCATTTTGCTTACCGGAATGCCTGTCCATTTGGATACAACGTCAGCCACATCCTCGTCGTCAACTTCCTCTTTTAACATCTTACGTTCTTTCTGGAGTTCGGCAAGGTTCTCATTTGTTTCAATCAGCCGCTTTTCAAGCGCTGTTATTTTGCCGTACCTGATTTCCGCAACTTTTGCCAGATCTCCTTCCCTCTCCGCCTGCTGCTCTTCAATACCCAGCTGTTCAATCTCCTCCTTAATGGTTCGAATGGTCTGGATTATATCTTTTTCATTGGTCCAGTGGGCTTTCAGTTCCATGATCTGATCATTCATGTTGCTCAAATCATCTTCCAGCCGTAAAAGGCGGTCTTTTGACGCCGGATCGGACTCTTTTTTTAATGCCTCGTATTCAATTTCCGCCTGGAGAATCTTTCGCCTGATTTCATCAATTTCTTCAGGCATACTGTCGATTTCTATCCTGAGTTTTGATGAACATTCATCAATGAGGTCAATTGCCTTGTCGGGAAGAAACCGGTCCGCAATATACCTGTTTGAAAGTGTAGCAGCAGAAATGATTGCCGAATCCCTGATGATGACACCATGATGAACTTCATATTTTTCCTTCAGTCCTCTTAGAATCGAGATGGTGTCTTCAACTGAAGGTTCACGGGCGATGATCGGCTGGAACCGTCTTTCCAGTGCGGCATCTTTTTCAATATACTTTCGATATTCATTCAGCGTCGTCGCCCCAATGCACCGTAATGTTCCCCTTGCAAGTGCGGGTTTCAACATGTTTGATGCATCCATTGAACCCTCGGCAGCACCTGCGCCCACCAGGGTGTGCAGTTCGTCTATAAAAAGAATGACTTCACCTTCTGCCTGTTCAACTTCTTTTAAGACAGCCTTCAGACGATCCTCAAACTCACCCCTGTACTTGGCCCCGGCAATCAGTGCGCCTATGTCCAGTGCCACAAGTCGCCTGTTTTTCAGGCTTTCAGCCACGTCCCCTTCCACAATGCGTCTTGCGAGCCCTTCCACAATAGCGGTTTTCCCGACACCGGGTTCGCCGATAAGCACCGGATTGTTTTTTGTCCGTCGCGAAAGAACCTGTACGATTCGTCTGATTTCATCATCACGACCGATAACCGGATCCAGTTTGCCAAGGCGTGCAAGTGCGGTCAGATCCCTGCTGAATTTTTCCAGCGCCTGATATTTCTCTTCAGGATTCTGATCGGTTATTCGCTGATTTCCCCTGAATTCCAAAAGGATCTTCAGAACCGCATCCCGTGTGATCCCGTAACGGCTGAGAATCTTTGATGCCTCACTGTTTTTTTCATCAATTATGGACAGAAATATATGCTCCGTGCTCACATACTGATCTTTCATTTTATCTGCTTCAGCAAACGATGCGTCCAGCACGTTTTTTATCCGGTGTGACAGATAAGCATCTCCCGTCCCGCTTCCGCTGACACCGGGAAGTTTGCCAAGGGCAGGGTCCAGTTCACGGATAATATCATCCACGGAAACCCCGAGTTTGCTCAGCATGGATCGCGTTATGCCTTCTTTGTTACTTAACATGGCATATAACACATGTTCCGGTTCAATCTGCTGATGATTTTTCTGGGAGGCAAGAGACTGCGCTTCAGAAATGAGCTCCTGGGATTTTATGGTAAACTTGTCAAACCGCATATATTTCCTCCGCCTTGTAAATATCTATTTTATCTGGCAGTCTAATCCTTTCTACTCCCCTTCAAACTCGGTCAGGGCAAACACTTTGTGCCGGTTAATCTTTTCCCTTCCTTTAAGATCCGGCAGTTCAACCACAAAGGCACATTCAAGAATATCACCGCCAAGCTTTTCCACCAGTTCGACTGCGGCTGAAATCGTGCCGCCGGTTGCAATCAGGTCGTCAACGATAAGCACTTTTTCGCCTTTTTCAATTGCATCTTCATGCATTTCCACCACATCTTCACCATATTCAAGGGAGTATGAGGCGCTTATTGATTTATAGGGCAGTTTCCCTTTTTTACGAACCGGAACAAAGCCCACATTTAACTTGTAAGCCAGCACTGATCCGAAAATAAATCCCCGTGCATCAATCCCCACAATTTTGTCAATTTTTATGTCCTTGTAACGGTCATAGAACAGGTCACACGTTTCCCTGAATATTTCAGGTTCCTGCAGCAGGGTTGTAATATCGCGAAACATGACCCCGTCAATGGGCCAGTTGGGAACGGTTCGAATCTTGTCTTTAATACTCATATGCAATCCTCACTTAATTATTATTTAGCCAGCGATTTTGGGAATACAATTTAAAAGAAGTTCAATGATATTGTCTGCATTTTCTTTGAATACGGCCATAATTTGATCCCAGGAAACCGGTTCTTCATCTTCTTTCCAGCAGTCATAATCTGTTGTCATTGCCATCGCAGCATAGGGTATCCGGGCTTCGTTTGCAAGGGTTGCCTCTGTGGCAATTGACATGTTGATAACGTCGGCGCCCCAGATCCTGAACATATTTGACTCTGCTTTTGTGGAAAATCTCGGTCCTTCAATGGTTACCATGGTGCCGCTTTCGTGTACCGGTAATTCAAGTTCCATGGCTGTTTCAAAAAGGGCTTTTCGCAGTTGACCATCAAACGGTTCTGCCATGGGCGTGTGTTCGGCACCGTTTTCAAAGGATTCAAAAAAGGTTGCCTTTCTGTTCCTGGTGAAATCAATAAACTGGTCAAGAACAACAAAATGTCCTCTTCCGATCTCCTCCCGCAGGCTTCCGCAAGCGGTTGTTGCGATAATATGGGTTACTCCCTGATCTTTTAATGCCTGGATGTTTGCCCGGTAATTCACACTGGACGGACTGTATTGATGCTGTTTTCCGTGCCGTGCCAGGGTCACCACATCCGTATCGTTAATCCGGCCCGCCGTCAGGGCTGAAGAAGGTGCCCCGTATGGCGTATCCACGGTTATTTCCTGTGTGTTTTTCAGTATCTGCGGATTATCCAGACCGGACCCGCCGATAATACCTAATTTTACCATTAATACATTCCTTTTTGATGAATAATAGCGTTTTGAAATCCGGTTAATAATCAGTCGATAAAGGATAAAATACCCTGGAGTTGTTGTCAAGACAGGAAATACGTACGAGACGGGGCAGCCCAATAATGTAATTTCAAGTTTTTTGATAAACGAAGCAGTCGTGAAGTTATTCTTCCTTTCGCTGTTTATCAGCATGGACGTTCGCTTTCCAAATTTAAAGGTCTTGCGGTTTTATACAAAAGGCCATATAGTTCTACCGGTAAAATGTAAAATATAGGGTGCATATCATGTAACAACAAGAAGAAAGGCAATAGAAAATGCATATCGAAGAATTAATAAAGAAATCGCGAGCAGGTGATATGTTGTCCCGGGAAGAACTTGTTTATCTGCTTGGCCTGGCACCAGATTCTGTTGAAACTTATATGGTTATGGCTGAGGCAACCCGTCTGTCTAAAGAGCTTTCAGCCAGCGCAAAAAGCCGCAAGGCTGACCAGTTATTATAATCTGGAATAATACTTAAAGGAAATAGTCAATGGGGCCGCTTGAAGGAATTCAAATTATCGAGATGGCCGGCATTGGTCCCGGTCCGTTTGCAGGGATGCTGCTTGCCGATATGGGAGCGGATGTTATCCGGATTGACCGCATGTCAGGCGAAATGAGCATGGGAGGTATACCGCAGGATATCTGCAGCCGAGGGAGGCGTTCAATTTCGGTTAATATTAAACAGCCTGAAGGCGTGGATATTGTGATGAAGCTTATTAAGAAGGCCGATGCCCTGTTTGAAGGATTTCGGCCGGGTGTTATGGAGAAGCTCGGACTGGGGCCGGATGACTGCCTGAAACACAATCCTGCGCTGGTTTACGGCCGTATTACCGGATGGGGGCAGGATGGACCGCTTTCTCCGTATGCCGGTCATGATATTAATTATATTTCAATAACCGGTGTGCTGGATGCTATCGGCCGAAAAGATTCCGGCCCTGTCCCTCCCCTGAATCTGATTGGTGATTACGGTGGAGGGGCCATGTATCTTGTGACCGGAATGCTGGCTGCCCTGCTGGAAGCAAAAAATTCCGGCAAAGGACAGGTCGTGGATGCAGCCATCTGTGACGGTGTTATCTCCCTTAACAGCGCTACCCATACCTTTAAACTCATGGGGATGTGGAACAATCCCCGTCAGGGAAATCTCCTGGATGGGGGCTCCCATTTTTATGACACTTACCAGTGTGCAGACGGCAAATGGATTTCAATCGGTTCTGTTGAACCCCAGTTTTTTGCCCTGCTTGCGGAAAAACTGGGCGTAGACCTGGGCGACGCTGACCTGAATACCCGGTTGGACAGCAGCAAATGGCCGGCTTTAAAAGAAAAGGTCAGTGAAGCTATTAAAACCAGAACACAGGATGAATGGTGCGAAATCCTGGAGGGCACAGATGCATGTTTTGCCCCTGTACTTACCATGGAAGAGGCACCTGGCCATTTCCATAATGTTGCACGGTCTTCCTTTATCGAACGGGATGGGGTGGTGCAGTCAGCACCGGCGCCCCGATTCAGTCGCACACCCGGTGAAGTGACGCGTTCCCCTGTAGCACCCGGAGCGGATACGGATCAGTTGCTGGCCGAAATCGGGATGAATGATGAGGAAATTGCTGCTTTAAAGAAAAATGAGACGGTGAAGTAACAATTATTCCTTTAGTG
>JAUXDD010000109.1 GCA_030618465.1 Desulfobacteraceae bacterium | reverse complement strand
TTAGAGGCTTCAATGCTAAGTTTTTCAAATACGTATTTTAGTTGCTCAAGCCCTCTATTATTGACAGCTTCGGAAAAGCTACTTCTGCTAATGCCACCTTCAGGAGCGATGTTTTCACGAGCAAAATCATCCTCTTTTAGAGTTTGAACGAGATGACGAGCTGATACATGTTCTTCAAGATGAAAGAAAATTAGTGCATTGAGCTGATCTTCGAAAGTCATTTTTAAAGGCCTATCTCCACCTGAAATTAGCGGTGGAGCATCAGGGGTAACGTTTTTAAGCGGTTGACATAATTCAAAATATGATGGTGCATAAAATGGTTTTTGGGACGGCTTGAAAGTTCGCGGCATATTATAACTCCTTGTAATAACTGTTAATATTACAAAAAGCCGCAAAAATTTTTATTTATTTGTCAAGTAAAAAATTCAAGTTTATCCATTTTTTTCACCGTTTTTAACAAGTTATGCAAAAACCTAACCGGACACTACTGAAATTAATTCCCAGAAGTTAAGGAGGGCTAGATGGCAGCACAGGCACTTGAAGAATTGAATGTTGTAGATCTCAGCCGGAATATTTCCGGTCCATACTGCACAAAACTGCTGGCAGATTACGGGGCTGATGTCATAAAAGTGGAACCTCCCGACGGCGGTGACCCGGCCAGACATGTCGGGCCTTTTCCAGGTGGGAAGCCGGACATTGAAGCCAGCGGACTTTTCTTTTATCTCAATAACAACAAGAAAAGCGTCACGATTGATCTGAAGAAAGAAGCCGGATCAGATGAGCTTAAATCCCTGATTGAGAATGCAGATGTCCTGATTGAAAATTTCGAACCGGGTGTAATGGCGTCCCTCGGTCTGGATTTCAAATCCCTTCAAACCATCAACCCTTCTCTTGTCATGACGTCAATTTCCAGTTTCGGGCAGACGGGGCCTTATCGCGATTACAAGGCTGCGGAAATTGTATTGCAGGCCCTCGGTCATTGGATATTTTACCGGGGTGACTATAGACGTGATCCTGTGATGGCCGCACCGCAATTGCAAATTTCAGGATTTATCAGCGGCAGCTTCGCCGCATCTGCAACCATGTCGGCTGTTCTCCACCAGAAAAAAACCGGCATCGGGCAGCATGTGGATATTTCCAGGCTGGAAACAATCATACTGATGACACCCTATCACTGGTCGGCTGCTCAATTTCCCCTCAGTGTCATTCCTCCCATCCGGTTCATGTTCACACCGGGAATTGAAAAGTGCAAGGACGGTTATGTGGGGCTGAATGTCCTTACCGGCCAGCATTGGATAGATCTTTGCGGCATGTGTAAAATGTATGACTGGGCCGAAGATGAAAACTATTCATTAATGACCAACCGGAGCTTGAGGGCAGATGAGGTAAGAGATAGACTGCGCCCCTGGCTGATGGCGCGTACCCGAAGCGAGATCGTTAAAGAGGCAGCCGACTGGCGGGTACCGGCCGTTATGATTAACACCAATGAAGATATATTCAAATTCGATGCCCACAGGGAAAGAGAATACCTTGTTGAAATTGACCATCCTGTAATGGGGAAAGTCACCCAGCCCGGTGCTCCGGCCCGAATGTCCGAAACACCCTGGAGAATAAAAACACCGGCTCCGCTGCTGGGCAGTCATAACGAAGAAATTCTATCCGGTATAAAAAAGAAAAGTGTGAAAAAAGGTCAGTCAGTCGACATAAAACAGCAGGTGACCGATCAAGCAAAATTACCGCTGGACGGAATAAGAATCTGTGATCTCACCCGATTTTTGGCAGGTCCGTTTTGTACTTCCTACATGGGGGGGCTTGGCGCAGAAGTGATAAAAGTAGAATCCATACAGTCTGTTGACGGTTTCAGGTGGCCGCAACAAAGAGCCGACAGATGGTGGGAAGGTTCTGCGCAATGGAATTCCGTCAATCTGAACAAATATGACATAACCCTTGACCTGAACAGTGACCGGGGCATGCAGCTCCTGAAGGAAATAATAAAGAAAAGCGACGTCATTATCGATAACTTTCCACCCAGAGTCATGGATAATTTTAATCTCACCTACTCCGTAGTAAAGGAACTGAAAGAAGATATCATAATGGTATCGATGCCCGCATTCGGATTAACCGGACCGATGAAAAATTCTCAAGGATTTGCGTTTACATTTGAGCAGGCATCGGGGCTGGCAAATATCACCGGGTATCCGGATACGGGTCCGACCAACCTGGGCGGTGCCGCCGATTCAATGGTCGGGATTCATGCCGTTTTTGTCCTCCAGGCTGCCCTGGAATACCGAAATCGCACCGGAAAAGGACAATTCATCGAAATATCCCAACTGGAAGCCCTGACAAGTTATATGGGGCCGGCTGTGGTTGATTATTCCATGAACAGGAATGTCTGGGGGAGACAGGGAAACCTGCATCCTGAAATGTCTCCTCACAACGTTTATCCCTGTGCCGGAAATGACACATGGGTGGCCATTGCCGTTCAGTCCGACAGTGAATGGCGTACTTTTTGTGAGGTTGCCGAAAAACCGGAATGGAAACAGGAAGCCCGATTTTCAACCACTGAAAACCGAATCGCCAATCGAACCGAACTGGACGAATTGATCAGGGAATGGACAGTCAGGTTTGATCCCTATGAGATCATGAATATGCTCCAAGGCAAGGGAATTGCTGCCGGCGCCCTTACCCGGGCAGAGACGATCATTAATGACCCGCATCTCAAAGAGAGAGAATTTTTTATTGAGCTGGATCGGGATGTGGTCGACAGGAATACATATAGCACTTTCCCGATAAAATTTTCCGAAATACCCTTTAAATACCGGGCTGCGCCGACACTGGGCGAGCACAACAGGTATGTCCTGGAAGATGTTCTTGGATTATCAGAAGAAGATGTCGATAAACTGGAAGCTGAAAAAATAATCGGTACCGAGCCCCTGCAAACAGGACTTGGGTTGTAACAGACCGAAGATTTTTTTTCGTCCGGATAAAAACGTTGTTCTATAAAGAAAATTAAGTTTTCAAGTATTATTAACACTAATAGGCAGCAAGGAGGAGAAATGATTTTTCTTAAAAGGAAGTTATTGTTTTTTTCTATTTTTATCTTCGTTATTTACGGTGGATCGGCATGGGCTGAATATGTCAGTAAGTCCGGAAAGTTCCGTATGCAGGGGAAAATACAGGTCATGGGCGTGATGCGTACTTCTGATTCAGCCGATACCACACCTGTCCCCATTGAATCGGGGGATCTTATCCAGCAGCGAAATACGCTGATGCTTGAGATCAGACATAATCTGGGGGAAGTCAAAGGAATTGAATTAGGCTACTATCTTCTTCCCAGAGTCTATTATGACGGCATATGGGATTATGGCCCGGATGTTTTTTCAGATGAGAATTTGCGTCGTGATGAATATGGCCTGACCAACACGGAGCAGATCAGTGATGAGAAATGGGGTGCGGAAATATTCCATGGATATCTGGATATAAACCGGGATTCATCTTATATGCGTTTGGGGAGACAGGTGTTTCAGTGGGGAGAGATGACGACCCTTCGTATTCTTGATGCCTGTATCCCGACAGACAATCAGTCCATCGCAGTAGATCTTGAAGAGAGACTGTATCCGCTATGGCTTGCCAGGGTCGGGCATTCAATGTTCGATCTGGGGCCTTTTTCCACCGCATCGATAGAAGGCTATTATGTTCCGGGGGCAATTGAAGATGATTACGGCGAAGAAGCCATAATGGGTTCTTATATCATGCCGCCTATCGGCAGGAATAATCCTTCGCCTCCGGGAGGTTATGTGAAAAATGAAACGGATGACGACCGGTATGGCGTGAGGCTCGGTTTTACTCTTGGAGAGCTTGGCATCTATCTTGCTCATTTTAATAAATATTACGATTCACCTTCCCCGGTACTTTATCAGGACGATTATCATGTGGAAATGGTGATAGACACCATAGATGTATATGGAGGCAGTTTCAATTACTATACACCGATGCTGGACATAGTTATTCGCGGGGAGTATGGCCTGTTTCTGGATGAAGGCAGGACTGTTGCCCACAGTCTGTCACATGCAACGAGCCTCGATGAACTCAGTACCTTTGATATACATCGATATGGCGTCGCCATTGATAAAAATATTCCCTTGAGATGGTTGAATCCGTACAAAGATATTCGGACAACTTTGGAGTATATCGGAAGCACGATAAAAGACCATAATGACCAGATGACTTATCCGTGGCTGGACCCTGATACGGGTGAACGCGTTTATGTAGATGAAAACGCAAATCAGCTGGTTCTGGTGCTTAATACCGAATATGCTAATGAATCATTAGTGCCGACGTTAGTCTTTATTTACGATATAGGGCCGAAAACTTTCTTGGTTGTGCCGAAAATAGAATACAAGATAAACTATTTTACCGTTTCGGCTTCCTACCGGCATGTTGAATCCGATACCTATCAAAACATGGGATTTTTACAGAATGATAACGAATTCAGTTTAAAATTAACCTATTTTTTTTAAAAGGCATGTATGTTGACGTGCCGTCGTTTAATACATGAACATTTATTGAGAAAGGACATTAGATATGAAGCAATTATTTACCAATGCGGTAGTGACGCTCTTTTGCATAGCTGTATTTTTAATATCTCCGGTCAGTGCGGATGTGCAGCCGGGAGATGTCATTAATAAGGATAACTGGCAGAAAATTCAGGATTTGGTTCCGGACTTTATTCTGACCTGGGTAAAGAACGGGGATCTGGAGATGAAAATCGGAAAGCTCAATTTTGACAAGAATGAGTTTCACCCGCCCGTATACCTCGCCTCTTTGAAGGAAAAAACCAATCAAGGCAAGTATAAATTTAATGAAAAAAACGAGCTCATCGAGGTGGCAACCGGCAAGATATACCCGAAGGACATCGCTGGGTTTCCTTTTGCTGAACCTGATTATAACAGCCCGCAGGTTGGATATGAGATAGCTTATAATGCCAAGGAGCGGCTGTTTGATAGCCACTTTGTCGGGAATAATGACAGGAAAAATGGTCAGTGGTTAATAGGTCGAAAGGGTTTAGAAAAATTTATAGGATCGCGCATTTTGCAGTTCTATTATACTGGAGATAAGGGTAAATATGATTATGCCTCTATTGGTATGTTAACCAGTCCATATAATTGGGCTGGATTTGGCAACTTGAATTGGGTAACTAGTCGCCCGGGTGTAGTAAATCAGCGATGGATATACGCCCCGAATATCAGAAAAATCAGGCGCTATAAAGGCGAGGCACTTGGGTGTGAATCTCCCGCCGGGCTCACAATAGCCGAAGATGATATGTGGGCCGGCGGGCCTGTCTATCGTTTTGCGGACGGAGAGTATCGTTTTATTGAAAAAAAGACGGCCCTGATTGCATATCATAAAGCAGATCCAATTAGTTCGCTGGAGGGGGATCTGGAACAGGGAATCACAACCAATGAAGAAAGAGACAAAAATGCGCTTAAAATGGGATATGAGATAGATGGATGGAAGGGAGCGCCATGGACAATTTCCGATATCATCTGGGTAAAAGGTGAGGTTGCTCTTGTTGAATCAATAGCCAAGAATAAGGATTATTTCTACGGTCCCGTTGTGGGTTGGTTTGACGCGGAAACTTACGCAAGTGTGTATCGAGAGGTTCCCGATCTGAAAGGACGATCCTGGAAAGGAGCGTATTACCTAAATTCCGCTGTACAGACAAAAGACGGGAAATATCGAATGATTATTGACAGTGACAGAACGATCTATGACATAAAACGGGATAAGACAACTGTGGGATGGTCCTATGCCAGAGTGGAGGTGGAATGGAAAATACAGATACCAAATTTTTCCGAAGGGACGTTCACACCCAGTGGATTTCTAAAATTCGTGAAATAACGGGATACAAAACCCCATTTTTTAATAAACCCCCTGCACAGCAGGGGGTTAAGAACTGAAAAATAATACTGGATAGGGAAAAAGTTTATGCAGATACATTTTACGATAAATACGGCCAGATTATGCCTGTTGATCCTGGCAGGTGCAATGGTTTCTCTGTTCATGCCTGCTATAACGCCTGCTGGCGGCAATGCTACAACGCCTGAAGGTGATCTGTATGCGGTATCGTATGCAGGTAAGAGGGAAGTGATCGTTGTCGGCGAACGGGGAAAAATATTTCATTCACTCGACCGGGGGAAATCATGGAGACAGGTTCATGCCCAAACAAGAGCCTCTCTTTTTGCAGTTGCTTTCCCGGATGATGCTGACGGATGGATTTGCGGGCAGGAAGGCACTGTTCTTCACTCGGACAATGCCGGAAAATCCTGGAAAGAGCAGCAATCCGGCATATCTGAGCATCTGTTTGCCATCGATTTTTTTGATAGCAGTAACGGCATTGCCGCAGGGGGAAATGGTGCCGTGATCTGTACCGTTGACGGGGGCAAGACCTGGAAAAACCTGATTCTGGATGAAAATACAAATATTTACGGTGTAGTGATGACAGGTGAGAGGGAGGCATGCATCGCCGGTGAGACCGGCAGAATTTTCATTATCAATATCAACGACCTGCATGCTGAGGAAATACGGACATCCCTTTACAATCCGGATATGATGGAAGGACAGACGCTGTTTTCCCTCAACAAAAAAAATGGAAGGATCTATGGTGCTGGAATAGACAGCATTATCGTTCATTCTTCAGACAATGGGAGAAGCTGGGTAAAGAATACTGCCCCTTCCGTTGCACAGGAGCTTTATGGCATTGATCTGTCCGGAGATGCCGGATGGGCGGTGGGCAGCGGTGGTAATCTGATGCAATCGGTTGATGGAGGCAAAAACTGGCAGATTGTCAAGGTTCCGGAAAAAATTACCGAAAACTGGCTGATGTCGGTCCGTATTGCAGAACATCAGGGTGGAAATATACGGGGAATCATTGTTGGACAAAACGGCTCGATTTATCACCTTCGGGGAAACGCCCTGGTGGGAATCCAATAACTCAATTCAATATATAACTCAGGTAAAACCAATGAATAGTGTTCAGGAACAGAGAAAAAAGACCGCAGGCGCAGTGAGTATAGACAATATATTAAAGCGCCGCTGGATCTGCCTTCTGGTTATTCTTGCTTTACTGGGGGGCGTGTGTAGTCAGTTGAAACATATCCGTCAGGCCGCCGACCCACTTGCGGCCCTTTTCCCTTCGGGTCATCCTCATCTGGATACGATAAAAGAACTGAATCGGCTGGCTCCGCAACCCAATACACTGGTTGCTATATTAGAGGTGCGCCAGGGAGATATTTTCACAGTAGAGACAATTAAAAAAATCGACGATGTTACAAAAGCGCTCAAGAAGTTGCCGGATGTCATTCCGCAAGCTGCTGTTTCACTTACCAGCCGGAATCTGGTTCATGTGGATTACGCAGCCGACGGGATGGAACCCGGGGCCATTATCGGTGAGACGCTGCCTGAAACCGAAGAAGCAATTGCCGCCCTTCGAAGAAGAGTGGCCGTTAACGGCATGGCCAATGGGATATATGTTGCCGATGATAAAACAGCGGCGATGTTTACAATCTCGTTTGAAAACAGAAACAATCTGATTAAACAGGAGTATAAGGAACTTGATGATAACAAAAAAGAGGCGACGTCTCTGAAACTATATAAAGCGGAAAAGGAAAAAGAATTTCAGGCAAACCTGCTAAACGCCATCCAGGAGATAAAGACAAAAGAAGAGGATGCGAACCATACCCTGTTTTTTATGGGCGGGGAACTGATGAAGGCCCATATGACAAAGATGGGAGCACAGTTAGGGACGGCCTTTCTTGGAATGCTGATTCTGATTGTTGTGTGTCTTGCCTTTTATTTTCGATCGGTTCAGGGGGTGGTGATTCCTTTTGTGGCCATGCAATTCACCCTGTTGTGGGGGATGGGACTGTTCGGGTGGTTTATTCGAGAGTTTCAACCGATGATCCTTCTGGCGCCTCTTTTTCTGGCCATGTTTCCCCTTATCTTTTCAATTTTAATTATGGACCGTTATAAACGGACTTACCACAGGTATGATGATAAAAATGCGGCGATTGTTGCTGTTTATGGGGAATTTCCCCTTGGACTCTGGGCCGTTTTATCAGGGAGCGCTGTTGCGGGACTCTGTTTCAGCGGAGTTCCGCTGCTCACCCAGCTGGGTTATCTGGGTTTATTATGGGTGGCCGGAACCTTTTTCTGCATAATGGTGATCGTACCGGTGCTGATCTCTTTTTTCAGACCCCCTGCATCCAGAGAGAGGGCTGACCGAATCGATTTTACGTCTAAAATGGCCGGCTTTTTCCCTGGCAAGGGGAAAATACCCGTTCTTGCAGTGGTACTGGGCTGCATACTGGTTGGTGGCGTTTTTTCTTTAAACCGGCTTCCTGTGGGGAAAAATGTTCCCGGCAGTTCGTATATTCCGGAAAATCATCCATGGAACCGGTGCTTTAACATTTTCAGCGAAAAATTTGTCGGTCCTTACGAGCTGTCGATCCATATACAGGCAAAGGAAGAAGGAGGGCTAAAAGACGCCCAGGTGCTTAATGAGATCGGGGACTTCTGTTCATATTTGAATACCGAAGGCGGCGCAAAAAAGAGTGTCTCTATCACTCAAATCATTAAAATGTCTCAAGCCGCCCTGATGGAAGGATATCCAAAATGGCAGACGGTTCCCGGCCAATCAGACAATATCGCGCGTTCCGTTGTCATGCTTCTTACCAACCCCGGAATGAAAAAGTATATGGACAGCACCTGGAGCGAAGCCACCCTTTCAACATGGCCGGGTAAAACCGATTCCAGGAGCATTGACGCATTTATATCAAAGGTTCAGCAATACATCAGCGAGCATCCGTCTGAAAAGTTTTCCATCAAACTGGGAAGTGGTCTTGCCGGACAAACCAAGGCCCTGAATGACGGGGTACAAAAGGCATACCCGGTGACCGCTGCGGCAGCTCTTTTCATCGTGTTTCTCACTGGCGCTGCTGTGACCCGATCCACCCGTATGGCGCTTTTTACGGTGATACCCATTGCCATTGCCCAATGTTTGATTTTTATTGTAATGGCGTTATTCAATATACCTGTCAGTCTGTCTATCGTCCCATCCTGCGCCGTCTCAGTGGGCCTTGGAATGGCTCTGGCTTATCCAATGCTTTTATCGGTCCGGGCACAGTCCGGTCAAAACGGTGAAACCGACTATGTCCGAATTATCGTGTTCGCAGGCGTGTTCTTATCGCTTATTCTTTTACCATGGTCTCTGATCCAGATGAAATTTCAGGGAAACATGGCATTGATGCTGTGGATAGCTGTTTTAATTGAGACTGTTTCACTGATTATTCTTTCTCCGTTACTAATAAAAGTTGTATCCGCAAAGGGAAGCTTATAAATCGGTGACAACTATATTACGGAGAGATAATGATTAAGGATGCCCCACCTCTACAAGACAACCTCGGAAGACTGGCAAATGTTTTACGGGCGATGAATGAAAGCATCGTCACACAGGAGCCGGGAGACGAAGAGATATCACATATTTTAAAGGAAGTGAAGCAGCTATATGAAATAGTACGTAACAGGCCCGAACGAAAAAGAATTATCAGTACCGGTGTTAAAGAGGCTTTAAGAATGGAAGGCGGCTGTATTCATTACAATGGGTCTATCCGGATTTCCCAAAGGCAATTTAACGAATAATTACTTACTTTTGTGAAGATGGTAGCAGAGAAATTATCATAGGCGAGAATGGGCCCCCATTAGCTCGTCGGAGCCCATGATAATTTTTCTGCGGGTAAAACGTATTTTTTTTAATTGATTTTTTTTATATTTGTCATAGATTCCATCCTTTTTATTTAAACCTACCCAGATTTAAAAAAATTGGAGGAATCTATGACAGTGAATAAATTTATCAGAACTCTTTTCAATTTAAAAGAGCTAATAGTAAGCAGTTATAATTTGCAAATC
>JAUXDD010000149.1 GCA_030618465.1 Desulfobacteraceae bacterium | reverse complement strand
TTCAAATTATAATGATCCAGATACCGGTACAGGGTCGCACGGCCGATGCCGAGTAATTTTGCGGTTTCTTTCCGATTTCCTTCGGCTTTTGCAAGGCCAAGAAGGATTTCTTCTTTTTTATATTTCAGTGAAGGTCCGGGTTTTACCGGAATTTTCACTTCATAGTTTACAATTTCCGGGGGCAGATTGCCGGGTTCGATAATGCCGGATCGGCATTTCACATATACATACTCGATAGCATTGTGCAGTTCCCGTACATTGCCCGGCCAGGGGTAGCCGATCAGAAGATCCATAATTTCATTGGATGGTGTCAGCACCGGCCGGTTGATCTCAACTGCGATCAGTTCAAGGAAGTGCTCCATCAGCATGGGGATATCCAGACGCCTTTCCCGTAACGGCGGCAGGGTAATGGGCACAACACAGAGCCGATAGAACAGGTCCCGCCTGAACTTCTTTTTTTCCATCATCTGCCTCAGATTCTGGTTGGTTGCACTGATAACACGCACATCCACCTGGATCGACTTCTCACCGCCCACCCGTTCAAAGCGCTGTTCCTGGAGTACCCTTAACAGTTTTACCTGCATGGCTGTGGAAAGTTCTCCCACTTCGTCAAGAAAGATGGTGCCGCCGTCTGCCAGCTCAAATCGCCCTTTCCGATCCTGCTCCGCACCGGTAAATGCGCCGCGCACATGCCCGAACAGTTCGCTCTCAAGAATACCCTCAGGCAATGCACCGCAGTTTATCGCCACAAAAGGTTTATCCGCCCTGGGTCCGGTATCGTGAATGGCATTGGCAACCAGTTCCTTGCCGGTACCGCTTTCCCCCTCAATAAGCACCGGCACCAGTACACTGCTCACCTCACGAATCTGGTTAAAAAGGTCGATCATTTTGGGGTCTTTTCCCACAAGTCCGCCAATGGAGTGATGATGTTTTATACGGCTTTTCAACTGTTTCAGCTCAGTATCATCCTTAAAGGAAATAAGGGCGCCCACGCCTTCTCCTTCGTCATCTGATATGGGCATAATGGACATTTGAAGAATTCGTTTCTTACCGTCGGGTCTTCGGAAGGAGACCTCGTTTTTTGTCACGTCTTTTTGATTAAATACCGCTACACCTTCACAGTAATCGCATATACCGCCGCAAAACTTTCCTGGAAACACTTCATGGCAGTCTTTGCCAAGGACATCTCCCCGCCTGTGACCGGTAATTTTTTCTGCCGCCTGGTTAAAAAAGAAAATTCTGCGATTGGTTGTATGGGCCATCACACCGTCTAACAGGTTGTCCAGAATCAGTTCAAGATTTCGCCGTGTAACAAACAGGGCATAAAGCATTCCTGATTTAAAAAGTGTTTTTATTTTTTCTTCCAGGATATCACTAGCCTTACGTAACGCCTCTTCAACTTTCTGTTCATCCTCATCAGCTGCAGGATCAGGCACGTCCCAGTTAAAATTCGGCGGCATCCCCGGAAGATTCGGGCTACAGCCTTCATCAAAATCGCCAAGTGTAATAATCAGATCAAACATAAAGGGTTCAACATCGAGCAGTGTTTTCAAAGAAAGACACGAAATATCCATGTCTTTCTCCAGCATTATCTTTTCTGCGACGGGATTGAGTCTGGGCGGCATCATGGAAGCACTGATAAAATCAATATCTCCACTGCCCATCTTCCGGGCAAAGCTTTCAGCCATCAGTTCAAGATTGTTGTAACTGTCTCCCAGAAAAAGGATGAGATTTTTTTGTTTAACGTCTGTCATTCACCACGGCCTGTTGAATATCTTAGAATAAGGATTTATTATTTATTTTTACAAAAACCGAACATAATCTTATATGGCAAATTGGTATGAATGTCAAAAATGATGTGTTCCCGGGCATACCATAGTTGGATCAATATTTCCCTGCATCCTGTCTCTATATATGATTTTTATTTTTTGATCTCCCCCTGCAGTTTTTCCAGATTCTCACTTGCAAAACCCAGGGAAGGATCAATCTGAAGGGCGGTCTGGTAATATTGAACAGCCTTTTCCTTTTCTCCCATATCCCGATAATTGGAAGCAATATTCGCATAATCAATACCGCTGCCCGGGTCCAGTTCAATCACCTTGCCAAAACACTGGATGGCCATTTCATGTTCCTTGAGTTTAAAATGGCAAAAACCCATCAGATTATAAATATCTGTTCGCTCTTCATCAATACGAGCGCCCTTTTCAAGGACAGAAAGCGCCTCCGAATATTTTTCCAGATCTTTCAGGCATACGCCCATATATGAATAGATACTCGGGATGTCCTGTTCAACCGGCTCCAGATCAAGGGCCTGTTCAAAATAAGGAAGCGCTGCCCTGGGATCATCAAGTGTCAAATGACATAAACCCGTATAAAATTTTATATAGTATTTTCCAGGAAGGGTTGTATCTATCTCAAGTAATTTTGAAATCGCCTCGTCAGGAGGATTGTTTTCCGTAATAAATTTCGCTGAAAACATTCCCACACTGGTGCCATGGGCTCTTTCCCTGAAATGGGCGCCCGGCATAATTGTGTAAAAGGCTGGTATCTCAAGCCCGGCATGCATGGTGTTGATCAGAATCACTTCAAACCCGCCCTTTTCAAGTACGGATACGGCATTTTCTATCTCAATCCTGATATTATCATTGGAAATATCCGGAAGGCTGCCAATATCAACTGTTTGTTCCGGGTTGATGATAAAATCCGCCGGGCCCAGTTTTCTGAATTTCGGAAGGCCGGAGGCCACATAATTGGAGCCGGTGTTAAAATCCCCTGCCAGCTGTGCAACTTCGGTAAGGGTACGGCTCAGGGCTTTCTGGGGATCTGGGGTGGTACCGGCTGTCCATACAATCTCGGATACATCAGGAAAGGTGGCCGGATCATAGGCCATGACCCCAACGGAAGGAATACCCGTATCAAGGGAGAAATCGGACAAAAAGAGTTTGATCCCGTTTTTCCTGTATTTGGCCAGCATTTCCACAACCATGGGATCGGTTGCAGAATCAGGGTTGATTGCCGGAACTTTCAGCTGTTGATGGCTCACAATGGATGATACGTGCCGTTCAACAATTTCACATATTCCCTGGCTGATCGCTTCTTCAACACAGTTTCCCGCAGACGGACCGTTAAACTCGTTGATCATGAAAAACCAGTCAAAAGGAATCAGAACTTCCCTGTCCCGGGTAAGGTTGTACCCCCATGTCCACCGCATGGGCAAATTCTCAAATATTTTTCTTGTTATATCAAGGTCTTTTGAATCATCATGAACCGATCTGGCAATCATTTCAAAGGAGACAGCCCTGTCTTTTAAACCGGCGTATGTTTCCGTAAAAAAATTACCTGGATTATTAAAGAAACTGAAAAAACTGAACCGCTCGGCCAATTCCATTACCGCGCTTGCCTGGGCCTGATCCTGTGTGGCCCCTTTTCCCATCTGCTTATTCGTACCGGTCACCACTTTTGCATCATGCCCGCAGACACTGAAATATACAGGGATATCCAGCCTCCCGTTATCAATCCGCTTCACCTCTTCAAGAATGTTCAGGTCAAGCGTTTCGATTTTTTCCTTGAACCGTTTCACAGTCTCCTCTGGCGGTAAAACCTTGTCCTGATCCACGGTATAGCGTTTAAACGCATCATTTAATTTAATTCTGTAACTCACTTCCAAACTCCTTATTCATCTTTCTTTTGAAACTGACGGATTGTATGGTTTATAATGATTTTCATAAAATATCCATAGTCAACACTGCCACATTGTGGTATCCGGCACAGAATAACTATTTTTATTTTTTTTGCAACATTTTTAATGTATTAAAAGAGGTTACAGACACACATGAGTATTACATGCCCAACCAGTTTGAAAATAAAGCCAACTGGCAGTCCCACTATGAAACAACCGCCCCTGAAATCATTCGGGACACCAATGGGGAAGCAGATGCACTTGTAGGTGGTATGGGTACCACCGGGACATTAATGGGATGTTCAAAATATTTCCGGGAGAAAAATCCAAAAACTAAAGCTGTCGGTATTGAGCCCTGTCTGAACCACCGTATCCAGGGGCTCAAAAACATGAATGAAGCCATTGTGCCGGCAATCTATGATCCGTCTCTCCTGGACAGCAAAATTGTCTGTGATGATGACCAGGCATTTCAAACCGTACGTGACCTGGCCGTAATAGAAGGCATTTTCTGCGGCATCAGCAGCGGCGCAGCATTGTGGGGCGCCACTGAAGTGGCAAAGGATTTACCGAGGGGCTCAACCGGTGTAGTCATTCTGCCTGACCGCGGGGACCGGTATTTATCTACGGAGGTGTTCCGGTCGGTTTGCGCGGAGTGTCCCCTTAGGTATTTTATTGTTATTTGATCATTAGTATTTCTACCAGGTATTCAACACCTCGCGCGCACCATTGTAGCCCGGAATACAGGTGACCCCGGGACCGGGATGACAGGCAGCACCGCACATATAAAGATTTTCAATGGGTGTTTTATAACCACCCCAGCCGGGAACCGGCCGTTTATCCCACATCTGGCCGGGATGCATCAACCCGCTGGCAAAATCACCCTCGGTAAGCCCAAAAGTGTTTTCAAAATACTTTTGTGTCACGATGACCCTGTCCATAATAGCATCACGAAAATTCGGAGCGTATTTGGCGATCTGCCCAATGACCCTGTCTGCCATTATGTGGCTGTATTCCTTGTGTTTGCCTTTTGGTATATCATAAGGAAAGTAAGGAGAAAAAATGGTACAGGTATACTTGCCTTCCGGGGCCAGGCTGGGATCAATCACACTGGGCATACCACAGTAACTGACCGGGTCATCAGGAATTTGACCGCGCTGATATTGCTGCCAGCATCGTGTCAGATGTTCAGGTGAAGGAATATAAGCCATATCCCAGCGGAGATTGGCATCGTTGGCAAACGCAAGGTGGCCTGTAAATTCGGGCAATTCGGAAAGCGTCATGTGAATCTGGATGTAGCCGGTTTTATATTCGATATCCTTAACCCGGTGTACAAAATCAGACGGCAGGTGATCTTCGCCCACCAGGCCAAGAAAAGTGGCGTGCGCATCGATACCGGAGAGTACCACTTTGGCAGTAATTTTTTCTCCGTTCTTGAGTTCCACGCCCAAAATTTTTCCATTTTCGATCAGAAAGCGCTTGACCCTGGCCTTGTACTGAATATTTCCGCCCCGGTCTTCAACCGATTTAGCAAGCACTTCTGACAGGGCTCCAATACCGCCTTTGGGGGTCCGGAAGTCGTATTCATCGCCCATTGTATAGTGATAGGCCATCGAAAGCGCATTGCCTGCCGTGAAGGGGCCTGTATGGGTTCCGTCAACAGCGGATGCGCATAACGATCCCTGTATACAGCGATGTTTATTCGGATCAGGGAAAAACTGACGAATCACATCCATGGCGCTGCCGTAAACGATTTTCATGAGAATTTCCCTTGTTTTTGCATCAGGTGCATTGGCAATCAGGCCCTCAAGTGAGCTTGGGCTTTTGAATATCTCTTTATCAATTAATTCCCTGTACGTTTGCATATAATCGGCCAGGCCGGCCAACCCTTCAACCGCTTCCGGGCCGTGGTCCTGCATCAAATGTTCGACCAGCTTTTCTTTATCAGTGTATCCGAGAAAACACGGATCTTCGGGAGCCCCGAACACGGTATACGAGGAATGAGGGCGGATAAGCTCAAGTCCGTAGTCCTCGATGCCAAGAAGCTTGATCATTTCATCGCGAAAAACAAGCAGTGCCCATGCCCCCACATTATGCTTGAACCCCTCAAACAGTTCCCTTGTGGCTGCCTGGCCTCCGGGGCCATAGGTTTTTTCGACACACAAAACGGAAAGCCCGTTTTTAGCGAGTGTCGTTGCTGCTGCGAGCCCGTTGTGCCCTGCCCCTACCACTATTGCGTCATAATCAGCCATTTTTTATTCCTTTTAAATGGTTGTAGTTGTGTGTGCGGAATAATTCTCTCATCAGTATAACCACCAGGGCGAACACACGGGTTCGCCCCTACAAATAATCGTATGTTAGATATTAATTGAAATTATAATCATCATTTTCCAAATCCACCATGCCGAATTAATAAAACATTATATATATAATGTCAATATGTATTTAGAATTCATATCACATTATTTTTTACTTTATATACAGTTAGTTTTGTCATTATTAATACATTATAATGTATTTGTTTTATTTTCCGTACCTGCTCATATTTTTCAGGCTGAAATGTGATCTGTCCCAGAAAGCTCCCACTTGATAAGCAAGTGTTATGGTGGTGTGTAAATCAATATAATCTCTCATCATAAGATGAGTGCCTATAGGTATAAGCATCCCGCTCTCTTCAATAAAGTACAGAGGTGTGTAAAGGTCCCTGTACATCCGCCCTTTTTGATCGTAGCAGAATATTTGCGTTGAATGAAAGAGCTCTGCGTCAATATAGATAATACGCTTGCCGTAGACATAATTCTGATCCTGCTGGGTCAATTTGACCGTATACATGGGACGGCGCATCATTTTTACATTTTTTAACGAATACCCGTCCGCTGAATCAATATATTCGGTTCCGTCTATAACAGGAATCAGATACTCTCTCATCTCTCCAACCAGTTCATATTTATAGGGATAACGGTGAGGGGTTAATTTCTGGGCGAATCCGTCCATGTCATCATAAATAAAATCCTGGCCGTTTACAGGGTCCTGGGTGTCGCTTGAACTCATTTTTCGTATACGCCGCATGCTGGGAACATACAGCATCGCCTGGG
Organism: Desulfobacteraceae bacterium; assembly: GCA_030618465.1. Taxonomy (GTDB): domain Bacteria; phylum Desulfobacterota; class Desulfobacteria; order Desulfobacterales; family SURF-7; genus JAUXDD01. The sequence continues at coordinate 1,054 of JAUXDD010000149.1, read as the reverse complement.
TAAATCGTTCAGGACTCTCATAATAGTACTGTAAAAATGTCGTACCTCTATAATCACGGGGTGAAAAGATGATACTGAAAAATGTCTTCTCTTCTTCATTTTTTTCGGCACGCTTGTCATAATATCCAAAAGGCGGAAGGATTGCCCGTTTTGAAAGCTTCATTGAATCCATATACGAAAAACCGTCATAATCAATTCTCAGCTTCTTGTCGAATCCGTAAGTCAGTGCGTAAGCCCTGTAATTCATACCGTACGCGCTACCCTTCATGAAATAATTATATAACACCTGTTGCGCTTTGAACTGGCCTGCCGGTTGTGGGAACGGAAGTCCGGCTTCCCATGATGAACTGATGCTGTATCCCTGCTCATCCTGCCGGGCCTTTCCCATATTTTCTTTTGTCGCGCTGGCCACGGGCAGGGACATATAGTACTGCCGGGTGGGTACAATCTGGAACTCAGGTATATTTCCGGCATGGGGCTTGCCGCCTGGTTTGATAAAATACTCAAGCATTTGCGGAGTAAATAGCTTTTTTAAACCCGGATATTTTTCCAGGTCTTTATATGTATATTTTCCAGGCTTGATCTCCGGAGCAATTTTTCCCACCACATCAGGCGCTTTAAATCCGACGATTTCAGCCCACAGGTCTGACATCTCTTTTTTATCCCACGATAATTTTGCCCAGAGTTCCGGAGGCAGTATTTTTGATGGATAAAATTTATCAACCAATGATCGCTGGTCATCAAGCATCTTTTTGGCATCCAATATCTGCTTGGGTGTCGGCATGTAGGTTTCCGGGTTCGGCAATCCTGCTTCGGCATAAGCAAATGATACAACAAAGGCAACACTGAATAATAAAACAGCAACGTATCTTCCAGTTTTCAAATACTTCATACTTCCTCCTTTTTTTAAAATCTAATTACTGATAATTTTATTCGCGGCAAAAAGACCGGTCAGAAAACTGTCTTCAAGTCCGCAGATGTTGTAATCCCCGATTGCAAAGAGGTTGTTCTTCAACTGTAAAGGACGCCACTTATCTTTGGCGAGCTGGGTCCC
>JAUXDD010000170.1 GCA_030618465.1 Desulfobacteraceae bacterium | reverse complement strand
GTGGATTAAAAGCTCAGAGCTACTGATCCCTGTTAATTTAAGATGATATGGGTTTTTATGTATTTATAAATAGCAGGCATGATACAGGAAACAAGATCCAAGATGCAGGTGTTGTAATGAAATAAACCTTTTCAATGATTAATTTTAATCCCGTATCATGAATCTTGCAACCTGCATCAGGTATCATTCAATTTTATTCACCCTCACCCCGGTCATCTACCGTCAAGGGAGAGGGAGATTTTCGACTTTTTACGAAACCATCAGTATTGCTTCAGCAAGCAGAAGGTCATCCCTGGTTGTAATTTTGATATTATGTCTGCTTCCGTTTATTATTTTTACATTTCCTCCGATACGTTCCACAAGCGATGCATCGTCTGTTCCTGTAAAGCCGTTGCTTTTTGCGTCTTCATGGGCTTTTCGTATCAGGGCGTATTTAAATGCCTGGGGTGTCTGGGCAAGCCAGACGGTCTTCCTGTCAAGCGTTTCTTCAATGACATCTTCATTGTTTACGTTTTTTAACGTATCAAAGGCAGAAATGCCAAGAATGGCGCCATCTGTTTCTTTTGCTGCGTTTATGCATGCCTCTATCCGGTCGGATCGGACAAAAGGGCGCACGCCGTCATGGATGACGACGATGTCGTTTTTGTCCGTGTAATCAGCCTTGTTGTGGATTGCCAGCAGGCCGTTGTATACGGAATCCTGGCGCTTTTTTCCACCGGAAACAAGTTGGATTTTTTTCTGCAGGTTTAGTGATGCAAGGATTTCCGTACGGCAGAAATCCATATCATCATTCGGAACAACTATGAGGATTTCATCGATCAACCGGCATGAATCAAATGCAGCAAGCGTGTGACCTAAAATGGGTCTGCCTGCCAGCATCATATACTGCTTGCGGGCGGCATCGTTCATTCTGATTCCTTTGCCGCCGGCAACAATAATTGCTGAAATCATAATTTTATCGCAAATATTTCAATTCTTTGGGAAGGGGGATACCTTTTCCCATTGAGTCTTCACCATAGTTGACACTGGCAAGGATTTCAATATCCTTAAGTGCACGAAGATCACCTTCAAATTTTACTTTTGTAATATTTTCTTTCTGGATTTTTCCACCTGCCCACTGGATATCAAGCACGCTGCTGGCATCAAACCTGTCTTCGCCGACACATAGTTCAACCTGTCCGCCAAAATACTGGACAATCCTGGCGACCAGAAGGCTCGGCCTGCTGTGGAAGCCCAGCTTCATCGGGATGCCCACTGTTATGGAACCGCGTTCAATGTTTTCATTTAAAATCTTTCTTGCCAGTTCTTTTCCGTCACTTAAAAAATGGCAGGCATAATACAGGCCGTAATTGATGGTTCGATCAAGGATCGTGTCCGGATCAACCAGAAAGGCCAGGTTTTTACGGGCTTTTTTGTAAATGGTTTTATAACTCCTGGGAAGAAGATGGCGTTCGTAAAAATGAAGAAATCTTCCAATTTGCTGGAGGAGGTGAAAAACAACAGAAAAATAACAGCGGAGGTTTTTCAGTTTTCGATTGCCGAATCTGTAGCCGCCATGGATAACGTAAGTATCAAATGACGACTGCAGGTTATGCACAAGCATTTCGTACCGCCTGATTTCAACCTCATTAATTGTATCCGGAATAATTTTTTTGATTTCATTTATTTCATAGGGCTCAAAAAAACCCAGTTGATCAAAGTTTTCGGTAATATTTAAAAAATCACTGGCAATTTTTACAATGTTTTCTTTCTGCTGATCCTTGTCCTCATCGTCAATATCGTAATCAAGCATTTCACTTGTTAAAACACCCGGAAACAGATCCGGGTCAAAATTTTCTTCAGGTATGGATATATTCAATTTTTTTGCTTCATCTAATATGACCGGTGCCATCTTCATTATGGCTGTGGTTACAAAGTCGAGGGTTTTTTCACTCTGTTCCTCAAATTCTTCGGTGTTTGGCAGATCATAGAATACAAGTCGGTTTAATATGTGTTTCTGGGAATACCCCCCTAAGCTTAAATGCCGGACAGCCGCAGCCAGTTCTCTGTAAAAAAACCAGTCTTTATTGTTTTTTGCTCCGTGAAAATCAAGAAAATCTTCAAGAATCTGTGAACTGCCGATCAGGGTTGAAAAGAGCTTTTTGGTAAAAATATGCTTTGGTGAGTCATAACCGCAAATATATTTGCAGCTTTTAAGATAATCATAGGAATAAATTCTTACTTTTTCAGAAAATGTAATATCACAGGTTGTTTTTTGCATGTTCATTTTAGTATTTCTGGATGGACAATAGTTAATAAAAAAAGGCCGGAGCATCCCGTAAGCCGAATTCTGTCCCCGACCAGGGTTGCCCCGGATCGGGTAACGATCATTCATCTATGGCGCCGGTTGCCCGGAACCTCATGCGACCTACCCGGGAGCTCAGGCGGACCACCCTCAAACACTCCCCTATTTGGTCTTGCACCAGGTGGGGTTTACAAAGCTTCACCGGTCACCCGGAGAACTGGTGCGCTCTTACCGCACCTTTTCACCCTTACCCTGTGTACAGGGCGGTATATTTTCTGTTGCACTTTCCTTCACGTTGCCGCGACTCCACGTTATGGAGCACCTTGTCCTGTGGTGTTCGGACTTTCCTCTGAATCATATGGATGATCCAGCGATCGTTTGGTCTGCTCCGGCCTTATTTATTTTATGATTCATTTTTTACGTATATTATCCGTTGACAGTTTGGACAAAAGTTCAATGTATCACTTTTATATAATTCATTATACATCTGGGGGGGAATATTTATATAACATGCCTGACACACAGAATTCTTAGCCGCTGCTATGGCGACACCTTTAATTTTTTCCCGAATTGAATTGTATCGTTTCATCAAATCAGGCGCAACTTTTTCAGAAATTTTGTTCAAATCAGAATTGAGATCGGAAAGTTTTTTTCGTTTATTTTCACATTTCTGTTCAAGTTCATTTTTTTCAGTTAGAATTTGATCTTTTATCAAAGAAAATTCAGCCCTCTCTTTTGAAAGAGCAGCCTCATTATCATCCAGTACATCAAGAAATTCTATCATTTCATCTTCAAGCCCGGAATTTTGTGTTTTCAGATCCTCTATCGCTGTTAGAAGTGCCTGGTAGTCCTTGTTCGATTTAATTGACATCAGTTGAATGTCTTTTTTTTTAATCTTTTCGAGATTCACCTGCACATCAGATTCATTTTCCCGATACTTTTTCTTCATTTTTTTAAAATCTAACTCTTTTTCTTCCAGAGCTTGCTGAAATTCATTGATTTTTTCATCAAAAACATCCAGTTTTTCAGGTGAATTGTTTAGAAATACCTTTATACCGGCAATTTCAGTTTCTTTTTTCTGGAATTCCACCAGAGTGTCTATCTGTTCGCTTGTAACATTTTCCATATTTTAGTCCCGTAAGATTATAATAATGTAAATGGTGTTTTTTCAAAATTACACACGTCAACGGTTATATCAAATCCTGTTTCAGTCAATTTTTTTTTCAGTCTTCCGGCAAGGATATCAACGATTAAATGCTCTGACTCAAAATGCCCCATATCAATCATACCCAGACCGGCTTCTTCAATATCTCTTGCATCGTGATACTTTAAATCTCCACTTATGTAAACCTGTGCCCCGGATGAAAAAAACTGTTTCATCAGTCCGGAACCGCTTCCCGCGCAAACAGCTGCTTTATTTATTTCCAGATCCGGATTGCCCGCAAACCGAACTGATTCAATTCCCAGTTGTTGCTTAATTGTATTTGCAAAATCAATAAGCCTTACGCTTTTGTTTATGTCTCCCACACGACCCAACCCGTGCTTGCCGGCATCATCTTCTTTTGCCGGGGCCATGACTTTCAGATTACTAAGTCCAATTTTGCGAGCAAGAACATCATTGATACCGCCGGATGCGCTGTCAAGGTTTGTGTGGGCGGCAAATAACGACATCTTGTGCAGGGCGGCTTTAAGGATGATTGAACCGGTGGGTGTATTGAAATCAACAGATGTTAACGGCCTGAATATCAAAGGATGGTGTGTGATAAGCATATCGACATTCTTATTGCAGGCAGCATCAATAATGGTTGAGACAGGATCAAGGGCGATCCAGACCGTTTTGACCGGCCAGTCCGCCTTGCCCACCTGGAGGCCGCAATTATCCCATTCTTCAGCAAGCGAAGAAGGGGCAATCTGCTCAAGTAAATTTATTATGTCAGTGACTTTCGCAATCATGTATACAAGTATAATTTTATCTCAATTGAGGTTTTACTGTGGCAGAAAATAAAAAAGGCGTGGCCAGTATTAGCCACGCCTTCTGATCAGACACCGTTATATATATGATTTTTTTCGTTTTCACTTTTGCCCTCGAAACATGAATACCAATTATACCTCCACAGGAAAATATATATGGTGGGCCCACCTGGATTCGAACCAGGGACCGACCGGTTATGAGCCGGTGGCTCTGCCAGACTGAGCTATGGGCCCTGAAAATATAAAATAGTTTTTTTAACTTCCATGAACGTTTTTGTCAAGCAATCATTTTGAATCAGGATTCTATAAAACTTTTCAACTTTTTACTCCTTGTGGGATGCCTTAACTTTCTTAATGCTTTTGCCTCTATCTGCCTGATTCGTTCGCGTGTTACAGTAAAATCTTTTCCAACTTCTTCAAGGGTATGATCTGCTTTTTCACCAATTCCAAAACGCATCCGGAGTACTTTTTCTTCCCGGGGCGTTAATGTGGCAAGAACCTTTCTTGTTGAGTCGGCAAGGTTCATGCTCACCGCTGCATCAGAAGGAAGCATGAATTTCTTGTCTTCTATGAAATCACCAAGGTGACTGTCCTCTTCTTCGCCAATCGGTGTTTCAAGTGAAATAGGTTCCCGTGCTATCTTTAAGACTCTTCTGACTTTGTCCAATGGAATTTCCATTTTTTCTGCAATTTCTTCCGGTGATGGCTCGCGTCCAATTTCCTGAACCAGGTACCTGGATGTTCGAATAAGTTTGTTTATGGTTTCAATCATATGGACAGGTATTCGAATGGTTCTCGCCTGATCGGCAATTGCCCGGGTTATGGCCTGTCGTATCCACCACGTGGCATATGTACTGAATTTATATCCACGTCTGTATTCGAATTTATCAACTGCTTTCATAAGACCGATGTTTCCTTCCTGGATCAGATCCAGAAACTGAAGTCCACGGTTTGTATATTTTTTTGCAATGCTGACCACCAGTCGCAGATTTGCCTTGATCAATTCTCTTTTGGCCAGTTTAGCCCTGTGCCTGCCTACAGCCACGTTGCCCATAATTCTTTTTAATATCCGTTTGTTGGCCTTTATGAACGTTTTTCTTTCATCAATCTGATCCTGGATGGTTTTACAATCTTCAAAAAGTGCTTTCAGATCATCTTTTTCAATGGCGCAGCGTTTTTTTGCCCATTTTACAAACTGATCCGTATTATTCAAAATGGAACGAAACTCCGTAACCGGTGCATCAAACATTTCCGCACATTTTAACATCAGTTTATTCATTGTTTCGAACCATTCAATCTGCCCTTTGATGGTATTTTCGATGTTGTCAATTATACTGCCTTCGAATCGCCATTCTTTTAACAGGTCGAATATTTTGTTATTTTTTTTGGTTATGGTTCTCCTGCTTCTCCGCTGTTCTTCAGCATTGGCTTTAGATTCAAAAATTTTTTCTCGGTGTACTGAGTTTTCATCATTTAAAGTTTTAATTTGACTGATTGTTTTGAGAAACTTTTTAATTTTGATCTCATCGTCTACATAAGCGTCGCCTTCATCAATATCTCTTAAAACATGTTTGGGACGAAGGGATTCTGTTTGAATTTTGTCTCCGAGATTGATAATGCAGACCACGCCAATAGTGGTTTCGAGCATGGCCCTTAAAACATCCTGTTCTCCGGCCTCAATTTTTTTAGCAATTTCAACTTCACCTTCTCTGCTTAAAAGAGTGACCAGACCCATCTCTCGGAGATACATCTTCACCGGGTCGGTTACAGAACCAAATTCCAGTGGATTCTTGGGATCAGCCTTCCCTAATTCTTTGGACTTTTTTGTTGCCTTTTTGCTTTTTAATTTTTTCTTCTTTTTATCAATAACTTTTATGTCCAGTTCATCAAACATCATAAGGGTGTCATCAATCTGCTCGGGAGAAATCATTTCCTCGGGAAGAACCCTGCTGATTTCTTCATAAGACAACTCCCCTTCTTTTTTCCCTTTTTCTATAAGCTTATTCAGTTTCTTTTTAATTGCCTTCTTGCTGAGTTTGGCTTTTGCATCAGCTGCTTTGGCGTCTTTTGGGGACTTTTTTGTTTTCTTAGGAGCCGCCGTAACCTTTCTGGCAACAGCTTTCGTTTCCTTTGGCTTATCTTTGGCTTTTTTTGCAGCCGCTTTTGTTTTTTCAGGAGCCGCCGTAACCTTTCTGGCAACAGCTTTCGTTTCCTTTGGCTTGTCTTTGGTTTTTTTTGCAGCCGCTTTTATTTTTTTAGGAGCTGCCGTAACCTTTCCGGCAACAGCTTTCGTTCCCTTTGGCTTGTCTTTGGTTTTTTTTGCAGCCGCTTTTGTTTTTTTAGGAGCTGCCATAACCATTTTCGGTAACCGTGAGCACCGTTCCCTCCGGCCTGGTGATGATGAGAGAGATCACCCGCTGCCCCTCCCCCAGCCTGACACCACGCACACCGCAGGCGGTGCGGCCCATGGTTCGGACCTGTTCCTCTTTGAAGCGCATCGCCTTACCCGCGGAGGTGAACAGCATCACGTCACGACTGCCATCGGTGATCGCCACACCGACCAGTTGATCGTTC
>JAUXDD010000095.1 GCA_030618465.1 Desulfobacteraceae bacterium | reverse complement strand
AATACGGGAGTACTGTTTCTTTAATGTTTAAAAGCAGTTTATCTTCCAGTTCGATCCGATCTTCATTCCGTTGATTCAGCAGAACCTTCAGGGCTGTGTTTGCATCCTGAAGATTTTCAGACTTTTCCCGAAGTTGATCATTCGCCTCTTTTCGCTCTGTAATATCAATGAATGTAGCCAGATTAGCCGGTCTCCCATTATACTCAATAGCAGTCGTGTAGGTTTCGATCCAGCAGATGGTTCCATCCTTTCGAATTATACGGATGGCTTCTGCTCCGGGTACTTTTTTGCCGGCCAGACGGTTATGATATTGTTTCCATGCTGTCTCCCGCTCATCCGCATGAACAAGTTCAAGCACTTCTTCTGAAGATAATAACAGCAGTTCATCTATCGTATATCCCAATATTTTCGCATACGATAAATTCGCAAATACAATGCGGAGGTCCTGTATAATGACGATGCCCTGAATAGAATGTTCAACGATGGTTCTGTATTTGCGTTCACTCTCTTTCAGGGCATCAATTATATTGCTGTCCATAGTTGAAATATTAGTAAGACGCCCATGCTTTATCCACGTTCATCACCACCCCACTCACATAACTTGCTTCATCAGATGCAAGGAACAGTATGGCAGTCGCCACTTCCTCGGGTTCTGCAAAACGCGGTGACGTATCTAAATACGGCTCATACCTTTTCATACCGTCATCGTTAGGAGTCAACCCTGTCACCAGAGGCGTCAGAATACCTCCCGGACATACGGCATTGCAACGAATGTCATACGGTTCATAAAACCATGCAATTGATCGGGCAAGCCCCACAACAGCATGTTTGGAGGCCGTATAAGAGGCGCCTGCCCGTCCGCCGTTCACACCCGCCAGTGACGAAACAAAAACGATGGAACCGGACTTCTGTTCCTTCATGACCTTAACCGCTTCTTTGGACAAAAATGCAGGGCCGGTCACATTAATTGCCATGACCCTGTCCCACAGATCTTTTTCCACATCATGAAGCGGCGTCAGATTATCCAGGATTCCGGCGTTATTAATCAGAATATCAAGCTTGCCGTAAGTGGACACCGCCTTTTCAACAAGCTCCTTGTTATATGCCTCACTGGCAATATCACCCGGTACGGCAATCGCCTTCCCTCCTGCTTCGGTAATTTCAGTTACAATGGAATCAAGCCCTTCCGCATTAATGTCAGCCGCAACAACACTGGCGCCTTCTTTGGCGAACAGTTTTGAAATAGCAGCGCCAATACCACCTGCAGCGCCGGTTACGATTGCTGATTTGTTTTCAAGTCTCATGCCTTCCTCCTGTATTTCTGTGTTAATAGTTTATATGGTCAATGACAAAAAAAGTGTTAACAACCCCTGGATAATCTTAAAATTAAAATAGCTAACACGTTCTACTCAGTTGCACAAGCAATTTATTTCACCTGAATAGTGCCTGTGATATACCTGCAGTTATGTTACCGGCAATCATTTCTCCACAAACCGATTTGACTCATACCAGCCAATCATTGAAACCGCCCCGCCATCTGCCGTGCACCGGATCAGATTCCTGCGATAAATAGAACGCCTGGGCGGATTAAACGTATGGGTAATATCAATTTCCGTGCCGGTAATCGACGATATCTCACCTTTGACCACCGTTCCGTCTTCAGCTTTTACGCTGTAAGTCCCTTTTACTGTGCAGGTCGGTGAATTGTCGTCAAATACCAGATCATAATCAACTTTTTCAAGATGTATGGAATTTTCACGATGCAGATAACCGGTCTGTATCTGCTCGGGGAAACCGGGGATATCCACCTGCACGGCCTGCAATCGGAAATCCTCGCCGCTCACTACCATAAACAGCCACTCCATGTCCCAGGCCCGAGGTCCCCAGGAATGATCCCGCTCACCCCGTCCGCTGAATTCATAGCGCTCCTTGTCAATACTGAAAAAACCTTCAAGGGTAATCGGCTGTTCATACCGGTTGGTTCGGAAACCTTCCGCGCTGTGCCCTTCAATCATCCCCTCGCCCCTTGAATGGGGAGCGCCTACAGCCGTTACATCCAGATCAACAGCCACAGGCAGCACCAGACCTGTTCGGGTACCGCTGATCACCCGGCCGAACCCGGAAATCTGGAACCTGCCGGTAAGCAGCGGTTCCTTTGTCGTATACGAAAATTCCAGCCCCCAGCCCTTATATGACAGCGGGTTGGTCTGGATAGTGTCAAAAGGCAGTCGGTATTCCTCTATCATGATCCATTCATCGCCGTTATACACATACAGCCATACGAGTACCCGTTTTTGGTTCGGATGCCAGCCGATTCGGCAATGCCCGGCCATGTTTCCTTCGTCATTGAACCAGTCAAAAAAATAGGATTCATTCCAGTCCATGTGGTCCGGGCTGAACGGATGATCGCCTTCATCTTCCGGCTGGATACCAAACTTGGTAAGTTCTTCCACGGTCAGGGCACTTGTTGACATGATTATTCTCCTTGTTTATGCTGGTTTGTCTCTCACAGAGCTCGCAAAGATGCAAAGTTTTGTAGGTTGGGTTGAGCCAACCTTGATTTCACATTATTTGTTTCATGGAACGTTCATGGTTGTTTCAACAATGCATGTTGTTTTTGCGTAACCCAACAAAATTGATTCAATCATTAATTTAATTTTTTATTTTGATAATTCCGAAATCATATCACCCAGCAGTGACATGAGATTCAAATCCCCTTCGGTTGACAGTTTTCCCTCGGACCAGGCATCCAGTTGATTCATCCTCCCTTTTTGAATCGCATCCCAGACTTCTTTGGACACGGTAATACTGCAATCCGGATTTTCAATGGTCCCTTCGTAACGCGTACCTTTTCCCTTCTCGGACATGATATACCAGTCACACCCGCCTGGGCCGGTAAAATGGATCTGTACGGATGCGGTTATTTCATCAAGGTTTCGGATAACATCCTTTTTCTTCCCCGGGGAAGGCAGCCCCAGAAGTTCCGATATCCGCCGGGTGCATATATTGTTATGGATCATATCATCGGCAATGGATATTCCCTGGCCTTTCATATTTTTTAATACCGAAACCAGAACTATGCCAAACCGAACACACCCGAACACTTCATTATAAAAAAGATTTTTCGGTTTCCAGCCGGTAATCTCCTCATAGCGCGCAATGGTTTCTTCCGCACTGGGTGTACCTTCACACTTAGGCAGACCCGTCCCTTCGGAATGCTGCCAGTCAAGTAAAAGAAACCATGCCAGATCCGCTTCAGGATCACCGATAAAAACCATCTCCCAGTCCAGAACCGCTTTTACATCAAAAGTGTCTTTGTCGTAAAGCAGGTTCCCAAGTCGCGAATCCCCCCAGCACAGGGTAATATGCTCAGGCTCGTATTTATTTTCTTCAAGCCACGTCAACCCGGCTTCAAGGATTGGATGGGATTCGTCAGGATCATCCTTGACCCATCTATAAAACCGGTTCCAGTGAGCCAGTTGCAAATCGATAGAATCTATAGGGGTTTTTGGCATATCCAGAAAAGATAAATCCATATTTTTCCAATCCACCATGTGAACGCCGGCCATATTTTCAAGGCCGCCCCACCACATTTTTGCCCGCTGTTCAGGCGTGGCATCGTAATAAATACCTGCACTATGGTAAGGTGGGAAGTCCGTGATAAAAGCCCCGTCAAGTCTTTCCATGAGAAAAAAATCATACCCCAGCACATCCGGATCATCCTCCATCCATAACATTACCGGGACCGGTACGCCCGTATCTTTTAAAGCATCCATAATACGATACTGCTCCATGGAATCAGATTCCGGATGCACTTTAATATCCTGCGGCACTGAACGAAAAACAACGCCTTTGGATTTCTTCTGACCTGATTCTTCCCAGTTCAAATTAAAAAGATACGTCACGTTGGCGAGACCCATCCCCGGTTTATCAAAATCAGAAATAGAAATGTTTTCTGCCTGGGGCATTTTTGTTTGAAGCCATTGGACCAACCTGGTTTTTAATTCAACGATTTCTTTTTCGTCATACACGGCAATCCTCCTGATATGTATGTTGACTGATAAATACAAATTGTTTGGTTAACCATCCAGTATAAATCTTTAACATGAAATGCGGAATGTCTCTGCCGTATGCATGATGCCTGGCATGATCTTGAAGATAACGAAGAAATGGGTGTTGGCCTGCCGGTATTCAGTTCCAAAGATGCGAAAGAATGACCCAGAGCATTCCTGGAAAAACGCAAACCGGTATTTATCGGTGAATAATAAAGAATTCTTTCAATTTAAAAATCCACCCGGCCCGCCTTTTTGTAAAAAGGGGCAGGGTGGATTTTGCGGCCTTTTTTTTTTAATGTATACGATTGATTTACCTCAAAAGCGATGGCACGCCCCACACCCATGACGTATTAATCAAGCGCAATAGCTGCCCTGGAAACAAGCCCCTTATCCTGCTCTTGAAAAGCCTTTTCAATATCTTCCAGCGGATATACCTTTGACAGGATCTTGTCATATGGGTATTTATCCTTTGTATTGAGCATAAAGTCCAAAGCCCTTTTCAAGGATTCCGCTTTATAGTATCCAATTGGGATGATACTCTTTGAACCCATTATCATTAACGCCGGATCGTACTCAAACGTGTGTCCGGGGCTGATATTGCCGATTTCCATGAGACGACCGCCCGGCGCGAGAAATTCCATCCCCTCGACGATGGCACTCGGGAATCCAACCAGCTCTGCAACCACATCCACGCCGTAACCGCCATTCAGTTCCATGACGCGGGCAGCCCGTTCCTGTGGTGTCTTGTATTCTTTCATATCTATTATCTGATCCGCTCCAAATGCCCTGGCCAGTTCAAGACGGTCATCAATCCCGTCAATGACAATAACATTTCTTGCCCCCATTGATTTGGCAACACCGGTCGCATAAACACCGAGGCCGCCGGCCCCCTGGATAACAATGGTATCGCCAAATTGCAGACCTATCTTTTCAAGGCCATACAGGACTTCTGAAAGGGCGCAGTTAATCGGGGCTACCATTTCGTCGGTTAACTCATCCGGAACTTTGAAAACAGTATGACCAGGACGAAGATAATAGTAGTCCGCATACGCACCGTTAAAATGAGGCGGGTCTGTCACACCCATCATAAAAAAGTTATTCATCTGGCACATGGCATCATCGCCCTTCAGACAAACCGGACAACGCCCGCAGGGATAGAAATACCGGTATACCACACGATCACCTTCTGCCAGGGGCTGACCTGCTGAATCCGTTGTAATACCTGAACCAATGCTGTGAACCCTGCCGGTCATCTCATGCCCGATAATTAAAGGCAGGGGTGCGCCCCATTGCCCTATATCCATATCTCCGCGCCACATGTGAAGATCTGAACCGCATATATTGGCCACTGTCAATCTAACCACAATGGCACCCGGCTCCGGTTCCGGTACCGGATACTCCTCAATTTCCATTGGTTTTCCAAGGCCATAATATACGGCCGCTCTTCCTGTTTCAGTCATACTCTCACCCCTTATTTCACTCAATTTAGATATTATCTTCTGAAGTCCCTACTTTGACAAAAGCACCCACACTGATCAACGGAACCGCTCAGGCAAGACTTTTGCTATCCACATCATTGCCAGCCCTATAACGATTGCAATCAAGGGACTCCAGCCCATCTCCAGCAAAGCGGATGATTTGCCGGTTAAAACCAGTGTTGTTTTACCACCCCATACTTTTTCCAGCAACCATGTACCTTCAACAGAACGGTACATTATGGTGAATAAACCAGCGCCGACCAGTCCTCCGAAAATGAAAAACAACGCATCTTTCCTGCCACTCCCTGCGGCAACCACTCCTGTTCCCGGACAGAATCCGGATAAGGCCCAGCCAAAACCCAGCATCAGTCCACCTGCGGCAACCCCCCAGTACATGGTTTTAACACTCAGGTGACCGCTATCAACAATACCTGACATCAAACCCAAAAACAGCACTGCTGAAGACAGCCCGATCCCCGTAAATATGGCTTTCATCAGATGCAGATCTGTCAATCTCAACATACCCACAATTTTTTCAGGATCTGAGGCGCCTACCCGTTGTAATACGAACCCGAAAAGAACGCCCAGCACGATCGCAAATAGTATATCCATTGTTTTGCTCCTTATTTCCTGTATAAAATAATTGCCGTTGGAACCGCGATAATGAAAGCAGCGATTGCAAAAACATAGCCGCTCACAGCAGTTTGCATCATTCCACTCATCATATGTCCGCTGGTGCATCCACCTGCCAGACGGGCACCCCATAACACAATTATTCCTCCGGCAAAAGCAATGCTGTACCGTATTGCCGGTTTATCGCCAAACCGGTGACGATGATAGTCCGGTATCTGCTTTATCGAATTGCCTGAACCTTTATTTTGTAAAAGCCTTCCCATATACCCTCCCAGTATCATGCTCAACACAAACACGAAGCTGTAATTCAGGGGTTTTGCAACTGATTTGGCATATTTCCCGCCGGATTTGTCCAGATACGCATTACTGCTGCTGTACCCGGATTTTGAGTTATCATCTTTGACCACAAGGGTTGCAGAAAACAGATTGGCAACGATTCCATCAAGTATAACAAACTGGGTGGAAACCCCAATGGGCTTGACAAAAATAACTGTCAGTAAAAAACACACGCCTAAAGCACATCCTCCTTTAAACCAGTCCCAATACATATGCCTACCTCCTTTTTACTCTTTTTTTCAGGTTACGGTCCCATTGCACCCTTATTTTATATTGTCACTCTCTCACAACCTTTAAAAACGTTATGGATAAAACAGCTTCCGTGCTTCCTTTTTCAATTCTGCCCTGAAACAATCTATGAACTGCCGTAAAGGGCAGGTTTGGAACCTGACCCCTACACAATTCAATCTTTATTCGCTTAACTGCTTTCCTTTTCCTCTGCCAGGTACAGCACGTTTTCTTCTTTCAGTTTCATGATCTCGTCATCGGACATATTCAGCATGTCACGACAGATCTCGGCGGTATGCTCCCCGAGTACCGGGGCCGGTGTGTTTTTAGGAAATTCCATATCCGCCATGTCAAAAGGCGTTGCCGGATACATTCGTTTTCCGGCTACCGGATGGTCCATTTCCTCAATATTTTTCTGCCAGTTCATTTGCGGGTCCAGTATTGAATCATATGCCCGCATGGTAAACCCGGCGGCAATCCCCGCCCCCTGAAGAAGATGCATTACCGCAATATGATCCTTGTCAGCGGTCCAGGCCTCAATCAGGCTGTCCAGTTCATCAACGTTTTTCAAACGACTTGCCAGGTCCTTAAACCTGGGATCATCCATCCACCCGGAATTCCCGGTGACATTGCAGAAGCTCTCCCACTCTTCGTTTGTATATATGGAGATGGCACACCATTGATCATTTCCCTTGCACCGGTAGCAACCGTGGGGGGCTGCATACGGATTCCTGTTGCCTATCCGTTTCTGAATTCTGCCGTTTATGGTAAAATCCAGCTGTGCCTCGCCAATCAGGCTGGCCGCCACTTCCGCCTGGGACATATCAATAAACTGCCCCCTGCCGGTGCGACGTTTGTAATCCAGCGCCGCCAGGAGAGCCATCGTCCCCTGCCATCCGGCTGCATTGTCCGGATGGGGGAATGATCCGCCGCACCCGAATTCATCTTCAGGCTGTCCCCAGATGGATAGAAGCCCCGATGCCGCGCAAAGGGTCGGGCCGTATCCTTTATGCGCGCTGTATGGCCCGTCTTTTCCAAATCCCTGGGAACTGATATAAATAATTTCAGGATTGATTGCTTTTACGCTTTCATAATCAAAGCCCAGCCGTTCCATGACATCGCCACGATAGTTCTCGCAAAAAATATCGGCGGTCTTTACCAATTCCCGGACCATTTTCTTTCCTTTTTCCGTACTCAGATTTACGCTAAAAACCTTGTGGTTCCGATTGGATTCATTAAATCCAGGGCTGTTGTTGGGGTCCGGGGTAATTGTCCTCATAAAATCCGGCTGCTTAGCATATTCAATTTTTATTACCTGGGCGCCAAGCTGCCCAATTATTTTTCCGAGTTCGGGGACGACTATCCCCACGCCAAAGCTGATGGCTTTTATTCCTTCCAGTGGTATTTTTGACATGTTGCCCTCCTTCCTAAATGACACCGGCCTGCTTTAAAGACGCCAGTTCGGTTTTTGAATATCCCAGTTCATTGCAGTAGATTTCCTCATTGGATTCGCCGAGACACGGCGCAGACTTTCGAATACTGCAGGAAGACACCGACCATTTATACGGCGGTGCCGGGCACTTATACTTGCCGACAACCGGATGTTCCAGTTCCACAAAAAAGTTTCTTGCCTTTGTTTGAGGGCTGTTTGCAAATCCTTCCATATTATAGATAGGAGCAATGGGCACGCCTTCCCTGTGACCCATTTCAGCCAGTTCCTCCATGGTATATTTTGTAGAAAATTCCTGAATCAGTGCATACATGATATCGGCATTGCCGATCCGGTAGTAAAACTCTTTCCATTCCGGCATGCACAGTACTTCCGGCTCACCGATCACCCTGAGCAATGCCTCCCACTGACCTGGGGTAAGGGCAACCACACGAACATACCCGTCCTTTGCCGGAATAATCGGGTAAATCATCGTACCCAGCCGGCCCTCTCCTGCCGGCAACGGTCTGTCCGCTTCATAATTGGAATACCACATCACAAGTCCCCACGGATACAGAAACAGGCGGGATGCCTTATAAGATGAGGCATCAATATACTGACCGGAGTTTGTGCCACCCCTGACAAAAAGGGAAGTGACAATGGATACACCGGCATAAACAGAAACCGCGTCATCACCGGGTGACCCGGGCATATCGGTCGGTCTTCCATCCGGAAAACCCGTACCGATCATGGCCCCGCTTAAAGCGTAATCAACAATGTCGGAACTTTTCCAGTCTTTATAGGGGCCGTCCTGACCAAACGGCGTGATACCGGCCATAATGATGCCGGGATTTATTTTTTTCAGTGCTTCATAATCCAGCCCCAGGCTTTTCATGTATCCAGGCGCATTGGACTCCACCACCACATCCGCATCTTTTACCAGTCGCTTGAATATCGCCAGGCCGTCTGCGGTTTCCAGGTTCAGGGTAATCCCCTTTTTACTGGCATTCCGGTAAAGAAAATGAAGACTTTTTTCCGGATGGGGATCATCCCCTGCAAAGGGGGGAATGTTTCTGGCCGTATTCCCCCCCGGCTGTTCAATCTTGATGACTTCAGCTCCCATGTCACCCAGAAGCCTGGCACAGTAAGCCCCCCTGGAATCCGTAAGATCCAGTATGCGGTATCCGCTCAATGCACCTTCCTGTTCATTTGACATAACAACACCTCATGTAAATTAAATATTGATTGTTCTTCGAACTGACGTAATAATTACAGATCAGCTCCCAGAGTGTTAATATGATACGCTTCATGTCCCAGCTTAAGCTCCATTGCTTTTGCCCGCCTGTAATAAAAGTGCAAATCGTAGTCCATGTCAACCCCTATTCCACCATGAAGCTGCTGCGCACTGAAGGCAACATCTCTTGCCGCCCTGGAAGTAAAAGCTTTGGCAATGGCAATTTCCCTGTCGGCGTCCTTGTCAACGCTCAGGCACCAGATCGCCTGGTACGATGCCAGCCGTGCGCCGTGGGCATCTATATACATATCTGCAAGACGGTGCTGGACTGCCTGAAAAGAACCGAGGGGACGGTCAAACTGCTCGCGCTCTCTTGTATATGCTGCCGTCATCTCCACTTCCCTCAGTGCCCCGCCGACCATCTCAGCACACAACAGAGCCGTTGATTTTTTTCGGACAGATGCAAGGAGTGAAACCGCCTTGTCATGACTTCCCACAATGCTGTCCGCAGAAACCGCCACATCATTGAAATCAACCTGAAACTGTTTATCAGATGCAATGGTTTTCATGGGGAAACAGGTGATCCCGGCTGATTTTGCGTCCACAACAAACAGGGTGACCCCGTCCGCATCTCCGGCAACACCGGAGGTCCGTGCCGCCACAATCAGGTTATCGGCAACAGTGGGATACTGGACAAACAGCTTGGTGCCGTTTATGACATATCCGTCATATTTCTTTTCCGCCTGAACAGATATCTGTTTCATATCGAAGTTTACTTCCGGTTCTTCTACTGCCATGGCCAGGATAAGATTTCCTTCGGCAACTTTGGGCAGTATGCTTTTTTTCTGATCCTCAGATCCGCCTTCCAGAATGGCAAATGATCCCATCACCGTACCCATGAGCGGGCCGGGCATGGCTGCCCACCCGAATTCCTCAAAGAGAATGGCCAGCTCCATGATGGTCAACCCGACACCATCATATTCTTCCGGTATAATAACGCCCATCCAGCCGAGTTCCGCCATTTGTTTCCACAGATCTTCCGAATGGCCGGTATCGCTGGCTTCAAGTTCTTCAATTATTTTTTTGTCACATTTTGCCTTGAAAAAGTCCCGGGCTGTATTTCTCAGTATCTCCTGTTCTTCATTAAATGATAAATCCATTTTTTACCTGCCTTTCCAACACATAAGACTCGCGACTATTCGTTTATCTTGATTTGGGCATACCCAGGCCGACCATGGCAATGATGTCCCGTTGAACTTCATTGGCACCGCCGCCAAAGATAAACAGGAGGTCATCCCTGAAATGATTTTCCACCAGACCGTCAGCCGGCGCACGCTCATCGCCTGTCTGGAGTTGACCGTAAAGACCCATGATCTCCAGCAATGTATTGTTGATCCGGATATTCAGCTCTGTTCCGAACACTTTTACCATTGAAGACTCCGCCCAGACCATTTTTCCCCTGGTAAAATAATCGACCACCTGGTAGTTTAACAGTTTAAGGACCTCCACATCGGTCACCAGTTTTGCCAGTTTTTCTCTTACACCGGGTTGATCAATGACAGTCATACCATCAATCTTTTTCTCTTTTGCCCACTGGATCGTTTTTTCAATCCGGTGACGCATGGGAGATGAAGGCACAAGGGAAATCCGCTCATGCTCAAGCTGGGCCATAATGCATCGCCACCCTTCATTTTCCTCTCCAACAAGGCACGTTGCCGGGACTCTGACATTATCAAAATAGACGGCATTAATTCTGTGACCGCCTACCGTATAAATAGGTGTAATGCTGATTCCCGGTGTGTCAATATCTATCAGGAACAGGGATATCCCCTTGTGTTTTTTTGGTGCATCCGGATCTGTTCGTACTGCAACCCAGAGATAATCGGCAATATGCGCAA
>JAUXDD010000118.1 GCA_030618465.1 Desulfobacteraceae bacterium | reverse complement strand
TCCCTGTCACCGGTCATGGCATTGGCCGTCATTGCTATAATGGGAATTCTTTTCAGCTTTCGGGTATTATCATCTGCTGAACGGTTGACGGTTTGTTCCATGTCCCGAATGATTCGGGTGGCTTCAATTCCGTCAATTTCAGGCATCTGGACATCCATCAGTACGGCGTCATAGGTTTTTTCTTTGAGAATATCAATGGCTTCTTTGCCGTTGCAGGCTTTATCAACGGTTATGTCTGCTGTGAAAAGAATTTCGGTGGCAACCATTTGATTGACTGGATTGTCCTCAACAAGCAATACATGAGTATCACTGAACTTGTCTAAAGTTGAATATCCGGTGAACGATTCCTGGAAAGCTGCCGGCTGGTATCCGAATGTATCCATAATTGTATCAAAGAGTACCGACTGTTTTATCGGTTTGAGCAGGAAGCGCCTGCTGTCTGCTTTACCCGGATGCCGGATCTTTTCTGCATAATCTGCGGAACTGATGAAAATAACAGGGGGCATGGGACCGCGACTGTTCTTGTTTATTGTGTCAACAGCTTCAATCCCGTCCATACCCGGCAGCATTACATCAGCAAGTATCAGATCAAACGGATCATCCTGAATCGATTTTTCATATATTTCAATGGCTGACTCAGCAGAATCGGCTGCAACACACCGGAAACCGAATGATTCAACAAATCTTTTAATAACCCGCAATGTGACTGGATTGTCTTCAACAACAAGAACGTTGAGGTTTTTTAAATCAGAAGGCAGACGGGGTTTATCTAAATCACTGCCCGGGATAAACTTGAATGTGGCGGAAACATAAAAGGCGCTTCCTTTGCCGGCCTTACTTTCTACCTGGATGCTGCCTTCCATCATATCGACGATTTTTTTGCATATTGCCAGGCCGAGTCCGGTACCACCGTACTTTCGGGTAGTGGAGCTGTCTGCCTGGGCAAAAGCATCAAACAGGCTGTCCAGACCATCCTGGCCGAATTCGGCCGGGTTAATACCGATACCCGTATCAACAACACTGAAAAGCAGGTCGGCTGTCTCGTTAACCGTTGCCCGGTTTTCGACGGAGATACGTATTTCACCTTTATCTGTAAATTTTAATGCGTTCGATGTGAGGTTGATAAGTATCTGTCGCAGGCGTAAAGGATCAGATATAACCATTCGAGGCACATCTGGTGCTATATCAACAATAAACTCAATCTGCTTTTCGAAAATTTTGTCACGGAACATATCAGAAATTTCATCCATCATATCCCGTAGAGAAAATGGAATTTCTTCAAAATCGAGTTTGCCTGCCTCGATTTTTGAAAAATCAAGGATATCATTGATAAGAGATAGCAGTGACCTGGAAGAAGATCGCATAATATCGACATATTCTTTCTGTTTGATGCTTAAATCTGTGTTCCTTATCAGGTCGCCGATTCCTATAATGGCATTTATCGGTGTTCTGATTTCATGACTCATGTTTGCCAGAAACTCGCTCTTTGCATGGGTGGTTGTTTCTGCGGTCTCTTTTGCCTCATGAAGCTTGCGGTTGGCTTTTTCCAGTTCATTGGTGCGTTCTTTTACCAGCAATTCAAGGTCTTGTTTATGCCTGTCAAGTTCTTCCTGTGCATGTTTGCGATCCGTTATATCCAGAAACGTTGCCTGGATGGCAGGACTTCCCATGTAGTCAATACTGCTTCCGATTACGTTGATCCAGCGGGTTGCCCCCCCTTTGTGCTGTATTCGAAATTCGTAATTTTTCTGTATAAGATTTTCCCCGGCCTGTTCCATCAGCTGGATCCACACGTTTTCCCTGTCATCAGGGTGAATAATAGTTTGGACCTGTTCAGGTGTCATGGCTATTAGTTCATCGACTGCATATCCGGAGATATCGGCAATTTGACTATTGGCAAACACAATCTGATACTCCTGGACAATTATCAGTCCCAGAACAGAATTTTCAATCAGAGTCCGGTACTTGTGTTCACTTCCTTTTAAAGCCTGTTCTGCAATTTTTTGTTTGCCTCCTGTTGTTGCAAGAAACCATGAGCCGGCAACAAAAAAGAGGAGAATAAATGAATCCAGAATAATCATTTTTCGGAAAAACTGGTGTGATTCAGCATTAACAATATCCGGCAATGCATAGGATACGATTTTCCAGTAATATGTTTTTTCATCCCGTGCCGTAATTCTTGTGTGGCCACCAACTTCAGAGGAACTTTTTTTGGTTTTTCTGATTTCATTATAGGGGTGAACGGTTGTATATGTAAACAAGCCGTTTTTTGTAAGGATCTGGCCGGAACTGTTTCCTGATATTTTTTCCCATAAGTCTGGAAAGTCCCGGCCAAAGGTCTTGTCTTTTCTTTCCGGGAACATAAAACCCCATTCATCTTCCGGGTTGAATCCTTTGATCCAGTATCCATTTGCGTCAAGGAGCAGGCATTGTCCCCGGGCACCCATGGAAACCTCGATAAGATTTTGAATAATTTTTTCGCCCAGGTAGCTGAAAATAATAGCCCCGCGTTTTTTGCCTTGGATATCAAAAACCGGTTTGCCAAAAATAATGACCGGTTTCAGCGGCTGTTCAATAGTGCCGTTTTTAACATTTAATTGAAAAGGAGAAATATATATATTTTCTTTATCAAGTTTGTATGTCCGGATGAAATCGGCTGTGTCTGCTTTCAACTGAAGCTGATGTTCGGGTACGATAATCGGGCGGCCGTTATTATAGTCAATCCGGATTAATTCATTCCCGGCATCATTGAGAAACATAATCTTATCGTAGCAGCCCTTATTTTCAGAAAATGAAAGAATTTCCATAGCTAAAGCATCCAGAAAGAGGCCGTCACTGTTTTTAAAAAACTCCTGGATCTCATGCTTGGAAGTCAATACATTCAAATCCGAAGCCACTCTTCTTAATTCATCTTTGATAATTTCTTCCTGCAGATCTATGGTTGCAACCTCGGTAACCTTTGAAATCGCCTGCTCTGTCTGTACTTTGTTACGGTAGGTCATGAATGATATACAGGCTAAAAATGCCGCCAGAGAAATGAATATGAGTATAAACCGGTAGATCGCTATGTTTGAAAATAAGGAAGATAGATTTGTTTTTTTGTCACTCATTGTATTGTTTCAGAAAAAAGGTTAAGCCACTGAAATATAATGAATTATGAATATGGGAAACGGATAGTCAAAGTGGGCTATATTTTTTATAATAGCCGAATATGTATTATTTGTCAATCATTAAAAGGAGTTGCGGCCACCCAACACGATATTGATACGATAATAAAAGACAAATTTTGATCTTGAATCTGAATGGGAAAGTAACAATGCCGGAAAAAATTCTGTAATTCAAATAAATTCATAAATAACTTGAAATGGGTCGGGCAATCTGTTAAATATAAACGTTTTTATGGTGGGTGTAGCTCAGTTTGGTAGAGCACTTGGTTGTGGCCCAGGTGGCCGTGGGTTCAAGTCCCATCACTCACCCCATAAAAAAAACAGGCCATCGCATCACCTGCAGTGGCTTTCCAAATTGTGCGCCCGTAGCTCAGCTGGATAGAGCGCCGGACTTCGAATCCGTAGGCCGGGGGTTCGAATCCCTCCGGGCGTGCCAATAAAATCAATGGGTTATGGCATTATGCGGTAACCCATTTTTATTTAGTGTGAGAGTCGGTGTGAGACTTTCTGAAAAATAAACATCCAAATAGTTCATTGCCTCACGTTCTGATGCCCCCCATGGAATGAAGATAAATTTCAGTGATAGATCGATTCTCATGACCGAGAATTTGCTGGATCGAGCCGATTTGTTCCGGAATTAGTGGCCGATTTGAGCGGAATATCCCAAACGCCACAAATACCTTTACTTTTGTCTAAATTTAAGATAAATATACCCCTATATTTGTACAAAATTTTTCATACATATTGGGGAAATATGTTATATCGAAATGCAATAAAGCCATTAAAATCCTGGTATTCACGGAAGCAAAGAAAGCCGTTGCTGATCAGGGGCGCCCGCCAGGTGGGGAAAACCACACTAGTGAGAATGTTTTCTGAAATGGAAAATATTCAATTGATTGAAATCAATTGTGAAAAACCATGGGGGTTTCTCCCATTGATTGAAAATCTTGATCCTGAAGCTGTAATACAGGCAATAGAATTTGAATTTAATATCACCATAATCCCTGAAAATAGCTTAATTTTTTTTGATGAAGTCCAGAATACTCCTTCTATTCTGAAGATTCTCCGGTATTTTTATGAAGATTTTCCCGAATACAGAATCATTACGACAGGTTCCCTGCTGGAATTTGTTCTTGATGAACCTGAATTTTCCGTACCTGTGGGACGGTTGGAACTTATGTATCTGGGACCGTTTTCCTTTGAAGAGTTTTTAGGGGCAATTGGAGAACAGCCTGCGCTGAAGGTTCTCAATGATTACCAGTTGGATGAAAATATTGATCACCATATCCACCTGAAGCTAACCCAACTGCTGCGAAAGTATATTGCCGTGGGTGGTATGCCGGAAGTAATTCATGCTTATGTTCAACACCTTAGCATGGTCGAATTGGAACGGATAAAAAATTCGATTATTGATACATTTAAACTAGACTTTCATAAATATAAAAAAAATACAAATCCTCAACTGCTTTCAATTATATTTGATTCACTTCCCACACAAATCGGAGGCAAACTTAAGTATTCAAATATTGACAAATCCTATAAATCAAATGACATCGGCAAATCACTGAACTTGCTGTGTCTTGCCAAAATCGTTTCCAAGGTGTTTAATACGGGCTGCAACGGCGTTCCTTTGGGGGCTGAAAAAAAAGATCGATTTTTTAAATGTTTTATGCTGGACATAGGATTGATCCATACGCAGCTCAAACTAAATCCCTTTGAAATCAGTGAAGCGGATGAGCTGAATTACATCAACAACGGGGCGCTTGCAGAACAGTTGATCGCCCAACAACTCATCGCACAGCATCAGTATTATATGGAACCGGAACTCTATTACTGGGCAAGAGAAAAAAAAGCATCCTCTGCGGAAATTGATTTTGTTATTACCAACAGCAAACGAGAAATAATTCCAGTGGAAGTGAAAGCTGGAAGTACCGGCAGTCTTCGCTCACTACAAATAATGGTCATTGAAAAATCACTCCGCCATGCGGTACGATTTAACTCAATGCCCCCCTCAATATTTCATGAAAAAAGAAGTACCCTCAAGGGCGATTCCAGGTTCACGCTTTTCTCCCTGCCTCATTATCTTGCAGGACAATTGCAAAGGTTGGCGAATACAATGCAATAGTGATATAAGGAAACGTACAGAAAAAGGGCTTAGATTTTCACCTTAGGGCTCAAGCATAAATTAAATCACATTTATAAATGGAGCAATAGAGTAGTTCCATTTTGGCCGTTGAGTATAATGTTTCAAATTCATTTTCTTCATTTGCCGATCACAGATGCGAATTCCTCTATGATAGCGTTTGGTACTGAGTGCTGCACGGATTTTGAGACCGGCTGAAGTTTTTGTTGTCCGGATAAACTTCAAGACGGTTTCATAATCAATTAAAGGATGAGCTGCCCAGTTATTGCTGATAAAAGAAAACATGCGATGCTCGATCGGGTTCCATTTTGAAGAACCTGGGGGATAATGGCAAATCTTCACAAAAAGGTTAAAGCGATCCGCAAAAGCAACTTGAAGCTGATGCTTCCACAGACGGGGGCGATAACCATTGCTGCCCCCGCAGTCGGCAAGTATAAGCAGGGTTTCGGCATCGGGATATTTGCTCGAACCGACCATCTGCCACCATCTGCTGATGGAAGCCACTGCAAATTCGGATGTGTCGCAGCTTGTGCCCAGATTTATGAACCCCTTATTTTGGCCAAAATCATAAATGCCGTAAGGTATGGCCACGCCGTGAGCATCGGAGGGAAAATCGTGATCAAGGACAGCAACAGGCTGTTGGCTCCATGCTCGTCCGGGTTGGTGAAATGGTCCAACCAACTCACGGCTTTTCGTATCAACACTGATCACGGGCAAACCATTGGCAGTGTAATCCTTAATCTGACGGCGAATATATCGAAACTGTTGATTCCGATGATGGGGCAAAGGAGGATTTCTCAGGCCGGACTCAAGGCGTTTGATATTTTTTCGCAGGGAATAATTCAGCTTTTTAAGCAGTTTTCCCACCGTGCTGGCCGAAACGCGAATCCCCATGCCATTGAGTTGCCGGGCAATTTTAGCAGTGGTCTTTCGCGTCCACTTGCATCCACTGACCGGATCTCCGGCAGTCTCGTATTTCATGATTTCGGCAATTGCATTCATGATTTTTGGCGTTTTTTTTCCTGTGGCGGTCGTCCGGCCCCTGGCGCTCTGATCTTTGTGTCATCGATCAAATCCACACTCATCAGTTCCTTGCGGCCTTTTGCAACAGTGTGCGGATCCATACCCAGCAGTGAGGCGATATGGGTATCACCGCCATGGCCAAGTTTGAGAGACTCAAGTCCGGCATATAATCGGCGCTGTTTTTCGTTTAACATGCTGCAAAACAAAATCAGCAGAGCTTTTGCCTCTTCAGTAGCCAAATCCGGATTGGCGACAATCAAAGAGGCAGGCGATTGCTGTACAAGGGACTTGCGAGCTTTAATCTGCCGACTTGCTATGTCCTTTTCACCTGAAAAATATACATATACGGAATTAAAGGGTTCACGTTGAAGGCGATCTTCTCGAACTAGTTGAGTGAGCGCATGTTTTGTTTTGACCTCAAGGATGTCTTTAAGTTCGGCGGCACTGTATCCCGCATTGGAACGATGAATCAATGCTTCGGATGTTTGCAGCAAGTTTCCAAACTGCGAGAACCAGACCGAAAAGAAATTCCAAAGCCCTTGGTTGTTAAATCTCGCAATGGATTTGAGTGTATAATATTTACCCCGGTGAGAATAGCTGCTCAGATATTGAAGGTCGTCAAGCTTGCGAAATACCGTGCTGCGGGAAGGGTTCCCCAGCACTTCCTGCAACTGATCAAGGGTAGCGATTTTGTTTTGATCAAAGAAAAGCTTAACAGTCTTGAGGTGGTATTTTGATGTTTTCATAATGAGACTATTAGCCTTAATAAACATTAATGTCAAGGCTAATCTTCTCATATTGATATTTAGTAAAGGCCTTTTGAAATATGGCGTTAATAGATTATTCATGTTTCATTTGAATTTTATTATGATAAAGTTAGCCTTATATTATGTTAGTTTAAATATGCGTGAACCCTTAGGGCTGACGCAAAATTAAAGTTACAAACTTTAAATGAAATATACCATAGCTGTTAATATTGGAAGCGATCATACTATTTGGCACTCTCCTTTTTAAACCTTAATAATAAAGGGTATGGCTTTCAATATTTATATTGACATTTCTAAAATCATAGTGGTATAATTCCGTAAATAAAACATTTAATTTACGGAATTATACCACCATGAAAAAAGACACAATTTCTTCAAACGCACTATTATCAACGCTTAAAAAGAAAAAAGTCATGGAATTGACCGCGATAAAAAAAGTTTTGAGAACCCGAAGTACAATGACTGTTTTCAGGAAACTAAAACAGTCATCATATCTCACAAGCTATTCTCATCGGGGTAAATATTACACACTTAAGGATATTGCCCAATTTAATGAAAAAGGGCTTTGGTTTTATAACCTCATACGATTTTCCAGGTATGGTACTTTGGTTGAAACAACAAAAGTTTTTATCAATATATCAGAAATAGGCTACTCTGCCCGGGAACTGGAAGACGAATTAGATATTAATGTTCAGGAGACATTACTACGTCTTTATAAGGATGGAGAAATTTATCGAGAAAAGATGTCAGGTGTGTATGTATATATGTCAGCTGAACCTGCCATTAGAAAAGGGCAGCTTTTACTACGCCGAAAAATTGATTCAATTCCTGCTGATGGTTTATCGATTGATGTTTTAAGCCATGAGCTGAAAGCGGCTATCGTATTATTTTTTAGTATTCTTGATGAAAGGCAACGCAGATTGTATGCAGGACTGGAATCTTTCAAGCTGGGATATGGAGGAGACAGCAAAATTGCAAATTTACTTGGGTTAGATGGACATACTGTTGCCAAAGGCCGACAAGAACTCTTTAGTCAGGGTTTTGAATCCAAAAGTATTCGGAAGAAAGGCAGTGGAAGAAAACTTTTGGAAAAAAAAGACCGGAAGTAATAGGTAGAATTGAAGCGTTAATGAAATATGAAGTGGCCGGAGATCCCATAACAGGATTAAATTGGACACGCAAAACAACAGATAAAATAGCCAAAGAACTTAAATTTCTTGGTATTAAAGTAAGTTCTAACACCGTTGGAAGACTGTTAAAGGATATGGGTTTTTCCCTACGAGTTAATCATAAGAAAATTGCTGCAGGGGGCAAGAAAATAACAAAAGAAGAGCAAAGGCAGAGAGATGAACAGTTTAAGTATATTGGCAATAGACGTAAAACGTTTGCTAAAAATGGAGTTGGGATTATCAGTATTGATACTAAAAAAAAGGAATGGATTGGAAACTTTAAAAATCAAGGGACTGTAAGGGGGCGTCAAGCAAAGCTCACCAATGATCATGATTTTCCTTCGTATGCAATCGGAAAAGGAATTCCATATGGCATTTATGATACAACAGCTAATTTGGGGACAGTGTATTTGGGTACTACGCATGACACACCGTCATTTGCGGTTGATTCAGTTAGCAAATGGTGGGAAAATGAAGGTCGCAAAAGATATCCGGGCACAAGAGAGATATACATTATTGCAGACAGCGGAGGAAGTAATGGTGTCAGGTCACGTGTGTGGAAATATAGATTGCAAAAGGATTTTTGTGATCAGTATGGAATTTCTGTAACCGTCAGTCATTATCCTCCTGGAACATCGAAGTGGAATCCAATCGAGCATCGTCTTTTCAGCGAAATTAGTAAGAATTGGGCGGGTGAACCACTGGAGACTTATGAGAAAATGCTTAAACTTATAAGAACAACGAAGACAACCAAGGGATTGAAAGTCAAAGCACGTTATGTCAGGAAACACTATAAAACAGGAGAAAAGATATCAGATAAACAGATGTGCTCTCTTTCAATCAAACAACATAAAATTTTCCCAGGTTGGAATTATACAATAAAACCACGAAGAAGATTGTAAAGTTATTTTTGCGTGAGCCCTAAGCCAGCAAGTTAACTGGTTAACTGATTGTGGATCTTTATCCATCGCTTTTTCCAAAGCTTTTGCCTTTTGCCGAAGAGTGGTACG
>JAUXDD010000292.1 GCA_030618465.1 Desulfobacteraceae bacterium | reverse complement strand
AGCTGATGAATAACGGCATTGGTAAACATATTGTCCGTTTTGTTTTGCTTGTGCTGTTACAGGTTTTGGTACTGAACAACATGAACCTTGGCGGTTATATTAATCCGTATGTTTATATCCTGTTCATTTTGCTTTTACCTGCCGGCATGAATAAAAGCGGGGTGCTGATCCTCGCCTTTTTAACAGGTATAACCATTGATGTTTTTGGTAACACACCCGGATTACATGCTGCTGCCACAGTATTTATGGCATATTTTCGACCATCAATACTCAAATTATTCTTTCAAAATTTAGAATTTTCCGGTAATGAAGAGCCCGGCCCTTCCAAAGTTGGGCTTGGGGGCTTTTTTAAATATAGCCTGATAATGGTCTTTCTGCACCATAGTGTATTATTCTCTTTGGAAGTCCTTAGTCTTACCAATATGCTCTTCACGCTTTACAGCATTCTGCTTAGTACATTGTTTACCACTTTTTTAATCATGATTATCGTAATGTTTTTTAGTAAAAGAAAAACATAGATTTGCAGATTCAAAAAATACAAAAATGAAAATAATAAGATCCGGTATATTATTAGTTCTTTTCGTAAGCTTGTTTGCCTCATGCGATACACAGCCTAAAAACCAATTTACGCTCGAAGTAAATCTGACCGGCGTTGATGATATAATGATTTTCCTCAAGCAATATGGGGATGATGGTTGGGTGACACTTGATTCTACTACGACAGTACAAGGTTTAGCCAATTTTAGCGGAACAGTAGGATTACCGGAAATGTACTTTGTAGGGTTCCAGGGAACGAGATCTTTTGTCCAGATATTTTTGGAACCCTCAAATATAAAGGCTCAAATTGATTTTGCAGATCTCAATAATCTGATCGTTACCGGTTCTGAAAGTCAAAAGGTTTTTGAAGATTTTAACTCTTCATTACAGGAAATCGATGGACTATTCCAGGAAGTAAACCGACAATATCAACAAGCTGCTAAAAGTGATGATAAAGAAAGGCTTGAAGAGTTAAACCAGGAATTTGATGAACTGAATGAAATGAAAGCAGGATTCATCAAGAATTTTTGTCTTAAAAATAATTCCACTCCTGTCTCTCCATATATTATTCTGAGGAACTCATATTATTTTGAATATGAAGATTTTGATGAAATAACAGCCGCTGCTGCACCTTCTATACAATCATCCATTTATGTAAAGTCTTTAAAAGAAAAAGCTGATGCGCTGCGTAAAGTTGCCATTGGTCAGCCATTTACGGATTTTACCTTGAACGATCCTGATGGCAATCCTTTGCCTTTGTCTTCTGTTATTGGAGTAAATTATGTGCTGGTTGATTTCTGGGCTTCCTGGTGTACGCCATGTCGTCGTGAAAACCCAAACATCGTTGCAGCATACGAGGAATATCATGAAAAGGGTTTTGATGTTTTTGGCGTTTCTTTGGACAGGGATCATGGAAATTGGATTGCTGCCATCGCGCAGGATAAGCTTACCTGGAACCATGTTTCAGATTTAAAACAATGGAAAAGTGAAGCCGGGAAACTATATGGTGTTCAATCCATCCCACATAGTGTACTTGTAAGCCCTGAAGGAATAATTATTGCTAAAAATCTCCGAGAAGCTGCTTTGCATGAAAAACTGGCTGAACTATTGAATTAGTATCGGTCTTTAAAGTCCGAAAATGTTGAAAATCAAAAGTGCTGACATTATAGACAGACACGAATTAGTCACCATCTTGTTTATCGCGCCACATCTTATTAAACGATTTTTCTGAAAATTTTGGTAAATCCCGTCGGGGACCCCAGGTTTTTGAAAGGAAAGATTTTGCCAGCATATTTTTCATATTTCCCCCAACCATATCCATCATCTTTCTTGATTTCATGCCCTTAGTGGAAAATGAAATTCCCTGTTTTTCAGAAAATGTAAAATAACCTTTTTTAACTGCATATTGCCTGTTAATGAGCAGCAATTCGTGAAGCGGTATTTTAACAGGGCAAACCGTGGTGCACTCACCGCATAAAGATGAAGCAAAACTCAGGTGTTTGTTTTCTCCAAAATCCGACATATGTGGATTGATGACAGCACCAATAGGACCCGAATAAGTAGTGTTATAAGTATGGCCTCCAATATTTTTATATACAGGGCATGCATTCAAACAAGCACCACATCTTATACATGAAAGGGCTTGTCGCTGACGAGAAAGTGAAAGTAAATTACTACGACCATTATCTATCAATACGAGGTACATTTCCTCCGGTCCGTCTTTTTCACCATTTTTTCGTGGCCCGGTAATGATTGAATTATATACTGTCATACTTTGGCCGGTACCGTGTGTAGCCAACAAAGGCCAAAACAGATCCAGATCTTCAACATAAGGAATAATTTTTTCGATTCCGGCAATGGCTATGTGTACTTTAGGAAAAGCCATAGATAAAACACCATTGCCTTCATTTTCTGTAACAGCTATTCCGCCAATATCAGAAATCAGAAAATTCGCACCGGTAATACCTAAATCAGCTTCTTCAAATTCTTCGCGTAATAATTTTCGTGTATAGTTCGTTAGTTCCTCCGGTGTCATATTTTCATCAACATTAAATTTCTGATGATATAGTTTGGCAACATCCTCTTTGGACATATGCATAGCCGGTGTAACAATATGATATGGCTTTTGGCCAGCTTGCTGAACGATAAATTCTCCAAGATCGGTTTCAAGTGTTTTAATACCACTTTTTTCCAACACCTCATTTAAATCGATTTCTTC
>JAUXDD010000254.1 GCA_030618465.1 Desulfobacteraceae bacterium | reverse complement strand
CTTCCACATCACGCACTTTTATTTTTTCCAGCAACCCGCCATCTATCAGGCGTTCAAAAAGCGGTTTATGGGCTTCGGGTTCATGGGCTTCATTTAACAGCTTTTCACGGACTGCACCCATCAGCTTAAGAAACACCGAATATTCTTCACCAAATTGACCTTCCAGCTCCCTTCGCAGTTTCTTGGCAAATGCCGGACTTCTGCCTGACGTGGAAATGGCTATCAGTAAATCTCCCCTGTTTACAATGGATGGAAGAATAAAATTACAGGCATCCGGCACATCGGCTATATTGCACAGCATGTTTCTCTTTTCCGCATCCTCACTGACCCGGCGATTCAGCCCTTCATTGCTGGTTGCCCCTATAACCAGGAACATCCCCTCAAGATCCGATGATTCGTATGAACGTTTGATAATCGTCACCTGATCATCAGCAGCAAGGGAAGAGAGCGCATGGGAAAATTCCATGCTTACAACCGTTACAACGGCACCGCATCTGATAAGCGTTTTTACTTTCCGCGTACCCACAGACCCGCCGCCCACGACCAGGCATTTCCTGTTATTGATATCAAGATTAATGGGATAGTATTTCATCATATTATTCCTCAAGACAAATCGTCATAAGATCTTCCGCAATAAACAACGGACCTGAATACGCCTTCCGGCATTGCGCTTCAATATCCACTTTCTCGCATTCCGGATACAGGTGGGTCAGCACCAGCATACCCACATTTGCCTGTGTGGCAATATCTCCGGCAAAAAAAGGGGTCAAATGCCCTTTGACTTTTAAATCATCCGGAAGGGCTGATTCGCAGATAAGAAGGTCTGCCCCTTTCGAAAGCTCGATCAGGTTCTCACTGTAATCCGTATCCCCGGAATAGACAACCGATTTTCCGCTGGAACTGGTAATCCTGTATGCCACACTTTCATTGGTATGCTCCACCGGAATGGTTTCCACAGTAAAGCCGTCAAATGACCGCGCGTCCCTGCCCGTATTATCAAATTCAATAATATTAAACAGGCCCGGGTCGAGTTGTATCCAGTCCCCATACACCTGTGCCAGCCCGTTGAAAAAGTCTGAGAACCCCCTGCCTGCCCCAAGGGTAAGGGGAATTTTACGCAGGGTGCCGTCAGGGTATTTGTTGGCAAAAAGAAAGCTCACCAGCTCGCCGGTATGATCCGGGTGCAGGTGGCTGTAAAAAATCATGGACACATCAAAAATTTGTACATCTTTTTCAAGAAGCCTGCGCATGGTCCCCGGCCCGGAGTCAAACACGAGTTTTGTATCACCTGTTTCCACCAGCACCGAACAGGAACTGCGGGCAAGTGACGGTACGCATGTGCCGGAACCCAGTATGGTTACTGAAAATCTGCTGTTGTCCTGTGTCATGATTTATCCTTTTTCTGGCTGAAATCTGATATTATTACAATTCCATCAATCTTGATGAACTCTTAAAAAGTCCGATTTCCCTACCCCCGGCGGGAGGGGATTAAGGGGAGGAGGATATAATAGACTGAAATTCCATTTTATTCACCCTCACCCCGACCCTCTCCCGTCAAGGGAGATGGAGATTTTTGACTTTTTAAAATTCCATCAATCTTAATTCTTCAATCTTAATTCTTCAATAATAAACCACAGATAGCTCGGATAAAACGGATTTGCACGGATTAAATTTTCAAAATTCTCCCCTATCAAAGGCATCATCAGTAAATCAGCAAAAACAACGATTTTTATCTGTTTTTACCCGAAATACCTGATTTGAAGACACCATAGCTGAACATACAGAGATATTGCATTGAATTCCTTTATTGACATTTTAATCAAAAAATTGTTAACTTCCTAATTTTTATGATTTCTTTAATTATTAAATAGTTTGCTGATGAATCAGCACAAAAAGACATCGACTTCCAAAAAGTCCCTGTTCAATTACAAAAAAAACCAGATTTGGGCGGAAAATCTCCAAATCATTATGCAAATCGGCCTGACCATGGCCGGCTCAATTGCGTTTGGTCTGTTTGCAGGGATTTATCTGGACAAATGGCTCGGGACAAAAGGCATTTTTACCATAATGCTTATGATCTATGGTATTGCGGGCGGTTTTTATGTTGTCTACCGCCAGATTCAGGAAATTATGGCAGATAATAACAATAACGACAATACGGAAAATGGATCAAATTAGGCAGACACAAAAACAATACTGTTCCAGTGCACTGATGATCGCCATTTTTGCCTGTTTCTTCTGTCTCCTGATCGGTCAGGTCCCTGTTGGGAAAGGATTACTTCTGGGCACCATTTTCAGTATCATCAATTTCATATTGATGGGTGAATCCCTTCCGTACCGACTTGGCAAATCCAAAAGAAAAACAGTTATTGCTTCTCTCGGTTCAATAGGGTTCAGATATATAATTCTGGCTGTTCCGATAGTCACGGCAATCAAACACGAACAGTTTAATCTTTATTCTGCAATCATTGGCATCTTTTCTGTCCAGATAGTTCTGCTTGCAGATCACCTTTTTACTTATACTGCTTCAGCCCGAAAAACAGCCCGGCAAAAACACACATAGGTTTTTTTATGAACGAACTAGGAAAAATTCATCAGCTGCTCATCCCAATGTTTGGCCACACTATGACCTTTAATCTTGAAACCATCATAATGACCTGGATAGCTATTGGATTGCTGACTACATTCGGGATTTTTGCCAGCCGCAAAAGGAGCATGCTGCCCGGTCCCATCCAGGTTGTTGGCGAACTGCTGGTTTCCCAGCTTTACCAGCTCACAGAAGATGCCATAGACAAAGAAGGGGCAAAAAAATACGGCCCCCTTGTCTGTTCCCTTTTCATGTTTCTGGTTATCTGCAACTCCCTTGGCATTATTCCGCCCCTTGCAGAGCCCACAAAGGATCTCAACACACCGCTGGCCTTTGGCATCATGGGAGCTGTCATTGCCAATTACGCAGGTATCCGGGCAAAAGGCATCAAAAAATATCTGGGTGAGTATTTTCAGCCCTTTTTTATAATGTTTCCGTTAAATGTAATCGACCAGATTGCAAAAGTAGTTTCCATCTCATTTCGTCTTTTTGGTAATATCATGGGGGGATCGATTATTATTCTGGTTGTGTCTCATCTGACGTTCAGTGTTGTATTACCACCGTTTCTCAATGTCTTTTTCGGGCTTTTTGTGGGAACGATTCAGGCCTTTGTTTTTACAATGCTGACAATTGTTTATATTTCATTGCAGGTAAAATAAATTTTTTTATAATTTAATCATTTTTAATGGAGGAATTAAAATGGCAATTGAAGGAGCGGATTTAGTCAAAGCAGCAGCATGTCTGGGTGCAAGTCTGGCAATGGGATTAGGGGCACTGGGCCCAGGCATCGGTGAAGGAATGGCCGCGGCAAAAACATGTGAAGCTATCGGCAAAAACCCGAAAGAAGCCGGCCTGTTAACCAGAACCATGCTTGTGGGCCAGGCGGTTACCGAATCAACCGGTATCTATTCTCTTGTTATCGCACTGCTGTTGCTGTTCGTTGTATAGATACCGCGGTCCATGTTTTGACATGGACTAATAATAATGAACGTACTATAAATATAATAAACTATCAAATTAGATATTGACGACTGCCTCGTGTAGAATGCCGGACTGCTGTCACTTTAAATTATTTGCGTAAAGCAGTTCCACAAATCTTCAGTTTTAAGTCATCAATATTTAAATTAGCACAGGCACCCAATGGAAATTATCAGCACCATAGCGCTTATCACCATAAACGAGACACTGGTCATTCAGCTCATTTCTTTTCTGATTTTCATGTTTATTATGAAACGGATCATGTACCGTCCGTTAAACAGTGTGATGGAGGAAAGAGATGCCTATATTGTTGGTATTAAGCAGGATATTTCTGTGAATAAAAAGAAAGTGACGCAGCTCACCGATCAGTTGAATGAACGTGAAGTAACAGTTATAAAAGAAGCCTTTGCACTGAAAACCCAACTTGAGGAATCCAGTAAAAAAGAGGCATCAGAAATATCCGAATCCACCAGAAAAGAAATATCTGGTTTAAAGGAAACAGCCCAGAAAGAAGTGGACGCCAAG
>JAUXDD010000184.1 GCA_030618465.1 Desulfobacteraceae bacterium | reverse complement strand
CATTTCACTTTGACCAATAAGTCGGAAACTTTTTTCCGAACGCCGGACAAGAGCATATCCGTTTAAAACAACACTCTTTCCCCCAAATTCAAGTATGCATCGATGAATGGCCGTGAAATAGTCCGGGTACAATCCGTTCATACGGTCAGCCAGTTCACGGGTAAGCGTATCATTTTCAAAGGATACACCGGGCGCAGGAGACACTGAACGGCATCCGGATGCCACTAGAATAAATGTCAGTATTATGCTTGCCCCGAAAAGCAGACAGGTTTTTTTCATCCAGGTATGATTCCGTTCCGAAAAATCCAGGTATCTTCTACCAGTGTGAAATCGGTGTGGGCTCAGGGCCATTGTTGTTAAAACAATCAACAGGAAGCTCGCTGTCAGTTACATCCTTATTAAAATCTATTCGGGTGTAATCCTTTCCCGGTTCCATTATCACAATATATTCAAGGCCGTTTTGGTGCTCATTAATACCCAGATCAAAATAGTGTATATATTTCCTGAATTCATCATTTTTGGGAATCAATCTCAGGCATATTTTTCCGTTTTTACGAGCCGTTATGTCATACAAATTATTATCATTGAAACGTCCGCGAAGCCAGGATGTGATATTTCCCATTACCATAAGAAGTACTTCCTTTCCCGCCGGGTCCAGCTTTTTCCATTTGCCCTCTACAAACTCGTATTTGGTGACAGATCCGTTATTTACAATAAGCGATGACTGGAACGGTTCTGTAAAATCCATGCGAACCATGCCGGGATTCCGGAACAGGCATATTCCCCTGGCTTCGATTATATCTGTAAATATGGACATATGTTTTTCCTGCACAAAATATGTTTTCAGTGTCCGGATTTTACCGAACGATTCCCGGGCAGCGGTTAGAAATTGCGCCAGTTCATTCTTTGTGAGTTCCCGGGCCGGCTGACCGGGTGTAACCCTGTTGCCGGCTGCCGAAGGAGTCATTGTATCTGCTGCCAGGGAATGAATAATGCCTGCACAACCAATGCAGATAAGGCATTGCAGAAGGATTGATATGTATTTTCGTGAAGTCAGCATGTGTTAACAAGTAAAACTGTTAAACCAAATCTGAACGAACTATGTTTATTTTATTTCCGTTCCTAACCGGCCAACCGGTCAAAAATATATATTTTCAGGCTTCCCCGGGCAACCAGTTCGTTTTCGCTGCGAATGGTTCCGTCGATTATGGCAACAGGGCCAACCTGGTTTGATTTTTCAGCATATATTTCAAGTATGACATTCGTTTTGACAGGGGCAAGGAATTCAAAATTATCAACGCCAACCAGCATTCCTATTTCCGGTTCACTGCTTTTGTTCAGGGCATTAATTCCGTTTTTTGCTGCCACGGTCTGGGCCATGCACTCAACAAGCGCGCTTTCAAGAACATATCCGTTTTTGACCCCATAATCATCAGTTTTGAATGTTTTTTCCGCCAGAACACTTCTTGTATCCATTTTGATCAAAGCATCGATCATTATCATGGGGTGCCTGTGAGGCATAATTTGAGCAAGTGTCGGGTCCATAGGAATTTTTAATAACCGGTTGTTTTATATTGTGGGACAGGATGCTTCGTGTGGTTACAGGCATTGTCCGATCGTGCCGCCCTTAAATAGTTTCCAGTATTTAACATGCATCAGAAATCTCAACATATTTTTCTATTGAATGATAGATGTCACCCAGCGTTCTCAGGGAGCGTGCATCTTCTTCATTTACCCGGACGCCGAATTTTTTCTCTATTGCAACAATAAGATCAACAGCATCCAGACTATCGAGTTCAAGATCTTCAACCAGTGAAGCTTCCGGTTTTAAAAGGGATGGGTCAATTTCAAACGACTCTTCCATAATTTTATCTAATATTGTGGCGATCTCCTCTAAAGACATTATATCCTCCCAACCTGAAATATTTTTTTATTTAACATTTCGACAAAATATGTCAAGATATAGGTTGTACAATCATAAAAAAACAGTGAATTTAATAGAATTTCAATTGTAAAAAGTTCTTTTACTTTTTTTATCCATATAATTTGCCGTTATTCATACTCACTGAAATTCACACCTCTCAGGCGTCCTCTTTCCCTGAACCATTCTTTTTCATCTTTGGGCGGAGAAACCAGTTCGCCTGCTTTTTTTCGAACCAGCGCAATGGCTTCAACCGGACAGGTGGATATACATAGACCGCATCCTATGCATCTTTCACGTATTACATGGAAAGCGCCGTCATTTTCTTCAATGGCATTTACCTGGCAGCGTTCTTCAGCACAGGTTCCGCAGCTCGTGCAGTTGTCCTCATCAATTTCCGCGTAATAATGGGCGTTTATACCGCCTGATATTCCCAGTTCATTCATGGATCGCAATACACCGCAGCAACAGCCGCAGCAGTTGCAAATGTAGGTTTGACCATTTTCGACATTGCTTGTCATGTGAACCAGCCCGGCTTCTTCCGATTTTTTCAGGACTTCATAGGCTTCATCTTTTGAGATGGGTCGGCCCCAGGGATTGTTTTCAAATACGCCGGGTATGGGAGAGATACCCATGCAGACTTCCATGGGTTTTTCACAGCCTTTGTCTAAAAGAAATTTTTCTTTTTTGCAGATGCAATCTGCCACGGCAAATGACAGGCCGGTTTCAATGATGGAAGATACCTGTTCGTAAGGCAGGGATTCCTGTGCGGTCTGAATATCTTTTCCCACGGGAACAACCTGCATGAGCTGGGGTTTGTTTTTAAAAAACTGCGGGCCGAATACCGAGTAATATTCTTCACATAATTCTGCAAACTCCCTGTCCATTCTGTACAGCTGAAATTCGTATAGTCCCAGGACCCACGGCATCATTCTGAAAACCACTGTCCCATCAAGATCAGCGCCAAAAATCAGGCCCCTTTCCCACATGGAATGCAACTTTTTTCTAAGATCTTCCAGCGGTCTTCCGGTACGTTCAGCGATTGTTTCCGTGGTTTCAAAGCGGAGCTTCAGGTCACAGAAAATATCAATTTCATCGGGTTCAAATATTTTTTTCAGCAGTTTTATCTCTATACCGGTTTCCGTTTCAGGAAATCCATTGGGAAGCGTGTTCAGAACTTTTGCCAGTTTTTTATAGGGCTCGTCGCTCATGATGCGTTTTCCTTATGCAGATAATTGTATCAACTTCCCCTGACCAGCAGGCAGATTTGGCGGGCTGTTTCTTCAAGGGAAAGTTTGCTTGTATTTATTATCATATGATAATGATGGGGCTCATCGTAATTTTTCTTACCCAGTTTTTTGTAAAGATTTGATCTTCTTTTTTGTCCATCCAATACAGCCTGTTCAGCTTTGGATGTGGACAATTTGTAAAACTTCTGCATGAATTTAATCCGGTCTTCCTTATCCGCCACCAGTTGGAAATGAAAGGTTTGGGCAAAGTCTTTTAAAATATACTGACTGCCGCGGCCCACAAGAATTACATTATCTTCTTCCGCCAGTTTCAGGATGACTTCCCGAAGCGTTTCCACATAGACTTCTTCATCCAGATATCCTTTTCCATCACCAATGATCCGTTCCACGTAACTTCTGCTTACCATCCCTGAAATAAATTTTGAGAGCGGACCACCGGCAGTTCGTTCCATTGATTTTACCCAGTCTTCTGAAACTCTGGCTTTTGCTGAAATTTCCTGGATGATAAATTCATCTCGAATTTTATAATCCAGTTCTTTTGCCAGCATCTTGCAAAGGGTCTTTCCTCCGGCACCAAATTGTCGGGAAATAGTTATAACAGCCATTTTGAAACTCCTTTCATTAATTTCACAAAAAAAACAGAATTTGAGTAAAAATATGACATGTATCTGTTCAGATGCAAGGGGAAATTAATTATCTATGGTTTTAATGAAACCGTTCGCAGACAATAAATCCCCATATGATTATGGTTAAGCAGAGGCTCACAAATACGGCTGCCGAGCCCATGTCTTTTGCCCTGCCGGATAAAACACCTGAATGACAGGATTAAAGCCGCCCGCCACTCCATCTTAATTTGGTTTTAAGGATATCAAAA
Source organism: Desulfobacteraceae bacterium (assembly GCA_030618465.1). Classification (GTDB taxonomy): domain Bacteria; phylum Desulfobacterota; class Desulfobacteria; order Desulfobacterales; family SURF-7; genus JAUXDD01. Next base: position 2,252 of record JAUXDD010000184.1, on the reverse strand, counting down.
TATGTCTGTTCCGACATGGTAATCATGTTGATGGGTGAAGATCCTTTCTCCACATAGATGGTGTCATTATCTTTTATTTCCAGTCCTTCCTGGCCGTCAAACGTGAGCATGATATCGGATGCCTTTTCTTCAAACATGATTTTTATGCAGGCATTATCCGGAAGAATCAAGGGGCGGTTTGTCAGGGTAAACGGGCATATGGGCGTCAGGATAATCCCGGGTACAGCCGGATGGATAATGGGCCCTCCTGCAGCCAGCGTGTATGCCGTGGAACCGGTGGGTGTTGATACAATAAGCCCGTCACTTTTGTAAGTGGTCAGATACTGACCGTTGATATACGTTTTAATGTGAGCAAGTCTGGCAAGGGCGCCTTTATTGATGACAACATCATTTAATACGGTTTCACATGCAATTTCGGAATCATTTCGGATTACTCTGACCGACAGGCGCATCCTGGGGTTGGTGGTGAAGTTGTTATTAATAATATTTTCAACAACAGAAAACAGGCTGTCCTCTGTGGTTTCCGCAAGAAAACCCACTTCACCAAACTTGATACCCAGTATGGGAATATCCTGATCCCCAATCCAGCGTGCAGCACTTAAAAATGTACCGTCGCCCCCCAGTACAAAAATACAGAAAAGATCGGATGGGGCATCAGGGGGTCTTTTTTCAGCTAATTTTCGATCCGGATGCAAATACTCTTTTCTTACAACTTCAAGATTTTTTTCACGGAGCCATTTTTCAAGCTCATCTGCTTTTTTTCTTGCATTCGTATCCGGTTTTACAACCAATCCTACCTTTTTCACAATAATATCATTCTCCTAAAAAGTTCGGGATACAGGGGGTGATTGATGAATGAATATTGTCGATTGAAGATTTGTTGAATCGCTTTGCCATGTCCTTGAATCTTCAATTTTCAGTCGTCAATCGACAATATTACTCGAATTTCTTTTTCAGACCAATGACCAGATCAACTTCCCCCTTTGGTATGGATATCATTCTGGCAATGGTTTCAGCGGTATTCCCCTTTTTATAAAGATCGAATATAATTTCCTGCTGGTCGTAACTATTTGTATTTTCTCCTGAAATAGTATTTGTATCTACAGATCGGCATGCATCTGCACGATTTAACAGGCGGTTTAAGCTTATAATCCGACTGTCCAGTTCTTCATTCAGCGTATTCATCATGTGCTTTTTTTTTTTAAACTGTTTGTCAAATCCGGATACAACAGATTTGGCTTCATTCAGCAACGGTTCTATCAGGTTGATTGCATGGCCGGTTGTTTTGTTTGTGGCCTGCCGTTGTATAACTGATTTCATATTTCTTAATAAATAGAGTACCATAAAGACCAGTATCAGGTCGATCAGCATCTGGAAAACCACCCAGAATTCAATTGTAATTTTTTCCATGTAAAAAAATCCTGAAAATATGAATGTACTTTAATAAAAATTTGAGAGTCTATAGCTTATTGTATCCTGTCAATTTTATGAAAAGATAGAATACCATATTTCGGACTCTCGCCTCGTTCAAATTATTATACAGCTTCAAACTTGACAATATCAATTGTGTTAATTGAGTCTTCAGGGAGCGAATTATTTAGTATTTCCGATATGGTTATTTTAATATCCCCGGGTGAAATTTTATCTTTTCCCTGTGAAATTAAAGCATTAATCAGGACATCATATATAAGATTTCGGAAAAAAGGCTCATTTTTTTTAATTTTTTTTGCAGAAACGGAATTTGCCATGTTAATAGATATGTCTGCAATAATATATGCAATATTCTTTTTCTCCAGAGGAGCCGGTATAATAAAGTTCTTAAAGACGATGGTTAGCGCAACCGATGCTTCAGGTGCAACAATCCGTTCAATGGAAAATGTGGTTGTACCTGCCAGAGACGTTTTCGGAGCAGTGCTTTTTGTCCTTGAGTACATGAAGAGCGATATTGCCGTGAAGGATATGGCAACCAAAATTGATGAACAAACCAGAAACACCTTTGATGCATACCAGGGGGCTTCTTTTTCAGACGCTTCTGTTTTTTTAAAAGGTACGGTTTCTTCTTCAGTGGCGGCTTTTAAAATTACTTTGTCTTTCCGGGCAGAATCCTCTTCTTCGGGTGTTTCATCATTATCCTCAGCGTCTCTTAAGAGTTTGTCAATATCTGCCTGTGTTACAATAACCGGTTCGTCGTTTTTTTCACCATCCATATTACCGTCAGTATCTTCCAGCGCATCCTGCAGAAGTCTGTTGAT
>JAUXDD010000203.1 GCA_030618465.1 Desulfobacteraceae bacterium | reverse complement strand
TATTAAACCGGTTCTATCTTTCCGAGCGCAGCAGTCAACAGAAAGCCCTTGTTATTGCGATTGATGCCGGTGAATTTATCAACCTGGATGCTTCCCTGGAAGTCCTTCTGGATGTTCAGCTGAGGGATGATCCGGTGATTCGGCTCACAAGCTTTGTACGGTTGTGCTCCCGCCTTGCCGACAACCGGGTTATTTTCTACAGGACACCCAAAGAGTTAAAAACTCTGAACGGCAATATTTTAACGGTCTGGTATGTGGACTGTTTCTGGACCTGTTATTATTATGATTTTATCCCCTGCCTGCTGGAAGATGGCATGCTGCCCACAAACAGGGATTCGTATGTGAAATTTAAAAATGCACTGCATTTTCCTTCTGGAAGCAATATCACAAATCTCAAAGCATTGTCGGCCATTCACAAATTCCCGCAAAATGACCAGTTGATTCTGGAAATCGCCAAAGTCTGTGTGGCGCGCAGGATGTTTCGTGCTGCCAATCTGGTATTGTCCACCATTCTTGCATCCAATCCGCACCATGTGGTTGCAAGGACTTTCCGGATGTCCATTTTTATGGATCTGGCAATGGAGCAGACCGCGGTTTCACTTTTTGAACTGTATTTTCAGCGGGCCATTGATGAGGGGACGGCCATTACGGAGAACTGTTTTATTGAAGACGATGAGTTCTATTGCGAATTTGGGACGGTTTATTACCTTGCCGCCCTGCGGCTTTTTGCCATTTTAAGAGATTTACAAAAAAAAGAATGGGTCGGGGATAGGGATACGACCATAACAAAGCTGTTCACATGTCTGGATAATGCAGAGAAATATTTTAGAAAAGGTATGGTCTTTTCTCCTCCGGGGATCGGAAATCGCTGCAATTTTCTGCTGTTGCACATCTACTGCTTCAGAAAAATGCTGAAGGCGGACCCGGATATATTCACGCCGGGCAGTCCGCCTGGTGATAAACATCACATATATGAGACAGCCGGTACAGAGTTTATTGAATATCTTGGCTGGACCGATCTTCCATTTGCGGCAACCGGAAATTCAGAAGAGATCAATAATGGTTTTGCTGTCGAACAGGTCAATCTGTTTTTAAAACAGATTGACCTGTTGTTTCAATTATATGAGGATGCTGTCTTATTTCGGATCTCTTTCCCGTTCACAAAATTTACATTTGCATCAATGGTGTTTGATTTCAGTCCCATTATCACTGTGCGGCTGGTTAAAAGAGTTATTACCTGGCTGGAACAGGCGCGGGTTGAAGCTGAAAAACTGAAAAAAGACAGGATCGGTGTTTTTGTTATTCTAAGCTGTTTCGGGCGGATTCAGTCGCCCGCACAATATGTAAAATTTATTGATAATACCATAGCGGAAATAAAAGTCCGGATTGGCGATGATCTGCAGGAAGATGATGATTTCCTGATCCATAAGGACACACTGGATGGTTTGAAACTGATTTTAATGAGTCTCGAAGCACCGGTTGAGCCTGATATTCTGGATGAAGAGAACCGGGAGATGCTGCTTGCAGATTAGTATCATCCCAATTGAGGCCTCAGGATAGTCTTCAGCTGAATTTGAAAATTCGTTAAATCGGTTGAAATGATAATAAACATTAGGAATAAAGGAGAAGTTATGATTGTTGGAGGGTGCGACATTGGGTCAACAACAGGTAAAGCAGTGGTCATAAAAGATGGTGAGGTCGTCGCCAGTCATATTTTAAAGTCCACAACCAGTCCCGGGAAAACAGCACGCCTTGCCATGGATGCTGCGATAGAGCAGGCAGAACTGTCGTCCATTGACGACCTGGAAAAAATCATTGGTACCGGTTATGGCCGGCTTAAGGTACCATTTGCCGAGGAGAATATTTCAGAAATTTCATGCCATGCCAAAGGGGCTCACTGGATGGAACCAAGTATCAGAACCGTAGTCGACATAGGCGGCCAGGACTGTAAGGTGATATCCGTATCAGGCAAGGGAACGGTAAGTGAATTCGTAATGAACGATCGATGTGCCGCCGGCACGGGAAAATTTTTTGAGGCCATGGCGCGCGCACTGGACTGCGGCCTTGAGGGAATTTCAGCACTGGATAACCAGGGGCCGGAACCCTGTCCTATTTCCAACCAGTGCAGTGTGTTTGCTGAATCCGAGGTGGTCACCCTGGTTAATGAAGGGTATGATTTAAAAAACATCATTAGTGGAATTAATGCTTCAGTCGCATCACGATTGAGTTCCATGGTACGACGGGTCGGTCTGATCAAGGAACTGGCGTTGACTGGAGGATGCTCCAAAAATGAAGGTCTGGTCAAATCCCTGTCATCAAAGCTGGATGTCGGGGTCATAACGCTTCCGATTGATCCCCAGCTGGCGGGAGCAATCGGAGCGGCACTGTTTGCGGCTGAAAAGCTTGGCAAATAGATGTTTATAATCAGGTTAAGGGTTAAAATAAGGGGGGCAAAAAATTGGAAACAAAGATAAAATCAGGGGCTTTTCAGAAATTTGCCGAAGCCTGCGGAAGCTTGATGAATTCTGAAATACAGGCCTGGCTTGATCAGGGCGGCAAAGTGGCCGGATTCTTTTGTTCAACTGTACCGGAAGAGATACTCATGGCTGCCGGGTACCTGCCTTTTCGAATGAGAGGTACGGGCAGCACAGATACGGAACTGGCAGATGCCTATTTCAGCCCCATCAACTGTTCATATCCGCGTCATGTAATGAACCAGGCGCTGAAGGGGGAGTTTAAATTTCTCGATGCCTTAATCTGCGTAAATGCATGCGATCATGTGCGGCGTATTTATGATAACTGGATACGCTATGCAAAAGGTATCAACGGCACCACTTTTGAAACGGTGATGAGCCTCCCGAGAAAGTGGGGGGATCGTCAGGTGGACTGGTATTATGATGAAATTAATCTTCTGAGGGAAAATCTTGCGAAGCATACGGGTGTTGAAATTACAGATGACAAGATCAAAGAAGCCATTAAACTCAACAACCAGTTGCGTTCACTACAGAAGGAACTTTACGAACTTCGAAAAAAAGACAATCCTCCCATTACAGGTGCTGAAGCTCTAGTGGCTGTTGTTGCCGGGACGGCCATGCCGAAAGACAGATACATTGAACTTCTCCGTCAGCTTATCGATGACCTCAAGGATGCTGAAGGCAACGATGGTTACAAAGCCCGCATTATGCTCGTGGGCGGTGAACTGGATGATCCTGAATATATCAATATTATTGAGGAACAGGGCGGCCTGGTGGTAACGGATTCAAACTGTTTCGGCTCGCGGCTATTCTGGGTGAATGTGGATGAAGCGGAAAGTGATCCGGTAAGGGCACTGGCAAAATATTATGTCCAGGATCGTCCCACATGCCCGAGGACCTATGGAAGTCAGCCCGAGAGAATGGAATTCACACGAACTCTTGCCAGGGAATTCAATGTGGACGGGATCATCGGTGAACGACTCCTGTACTGCGACAACTGGCTGGTAGAGCATTACATGACAAAATTTGATCTGAAAGAACATGGTGGGAATATGCCGTTTCTCGCGCTTGACCGTGAATACATCCTGAGTGGTAAGGGACAGATCAAAACACGGGTACAGGCCTTCCTGGAAACCATGGAATTATAGAGGAGGATATAGTATGCCGAAGTTACCAAAAGAGATACTTGACAAATCGCTCGAACGGTTCACGGTCGAACGTGACTGGTTCAGGGAAAACCTTGAAGCGGCCAGGCAAATGCCGGGAGAAGAATACGAACTCAATGCAATGATGCTTGATATTCTTCTGGCAGCGAAACAGAAAGTGCTTGATGCGGCTCACAATGATGAACCCTTTATTGGCGGCTATTTTTGTAATGCACCGGAACTATTCACATCCATGGATCTCCCCTGGATGATGGTCCTTGAGACCCCGTTTCTTTCCGCTTCAGCCCCTTATGTAATTGACGATATTGAAGGTGCCGAAGATATGGGGCTCCTGGGAGATATGTGCACGGCCATCCGGTTGCCCATATTCTATATTGAAAACAACATGATGCCCATTCCCACATGCTGCCTTGGGCTTCTCTATCCGTGCGACGGCGCCCCCATGCTGCACCAGGTGCTCATGCACAACAGTAACTGGCAGAATGTGCCCATTTACAGTTGTGATCCGCCGTATACCTCTGATGAACGGGCGGTCAACTACTTTGCCGATGAACTCAGGGAAATGACCGGGTTTATTGCGAAGCATACCGGAAAAAAACTTGAAATGGACAAGCTGGTTGAAGTGTGCGAACGGTCCAATGAAGTGTATTCGGTCTGGCAGGAATACATGGAGTGCCGGCGCCATAAGCCCTGTCCCCATGGCTGGGAGCTGGGCGGTGCCCAGTGTTTTGCCATCAGCCAGTGTTTTACGGTGGGTGATCCCAAGTCTGTGGCCTGGTTCAGGAAACTGATCGAGGTGGCCCAAAATCGAATAAAAGCCGGCAAGGGTGCACAGGATCTTCCCGGGTGGAAAGAAAAATGTCGGATATTCTGGTTTGACATCATGCCGTACGGGTGGGTGTTTGAATTCATGCCTTGGCTGGAAACCGAGCTGGGTGTAGTGCTTGTAAACGATATGTTCGGAAACTATCCTTACACCCTGATCGACACTTCCAGTGAAGAGACCATCTACCATGATCTTGCCAAACGGAACCTGGTGGATGCGCCCATGATCCGTCAGGCTCGTGGGACGGCTGAAAACTTTGTCTATGACATTCAAAAGAATATCAAAGACTTTCGGGTTGACTGTGTTATCTGGCCGGGCCATATGGGCCACAAGGACGGGGCTGCAACAGTGGGCATCATGCGCGAAGCCTGCCGTGAAATGGATGTGCCGTTTCTGCATATCGGTCTTGACCTTTTTGACAAACGATATACTTCGGTCGACGAAGTAAAGGATAAAGTCGAAACATTTTTAAGGGGGCATGGGTTAATATAACATGAAGGAGGCACATGTCTGTTTTTAATGCCTATATACATAAAGTTGATGAATATGTAAACCGTCTGAAGGAAAAGGGGAATCAGATGCGGATTTACGAATCGCCTTTATCTGTAGACGAATTGAGGACGGGTCTTCCGGTCAATGTTGGACCGAACGCAAATCCCGGGATCATATTGATGAGCGATACCGCAGTTGAACTGGGGAATCCGCTTGCCGGTTCATGTGCATTTGTATTGTGGAGCAAAGATCCGTCCGTTATAAATAACGGGAAAATTACACACATAGGTCCCGATATTTCAGAATCACAGGGCGCCAGTCTGCCTTTTGGACAGATCATCATGGTTGCCGGGAAAAATCTTGCTGATAAAAATCATGAGTCATTGATGAATCACCAGTATGTGGGATATCAGATAGAAGGCTATATGCTCAAAAGTGCGCCGGACAAAATATGGGGGCGTGTCAGCAACAGCGCGGCAGAAAAGGGATTTGATTTTCAAACACTCGGCAAAGCCATGATGAGCATATTCAGGGCAGACGAACCCGGGGTTGAGGCAATTGAAATTGTCTTTGTCACATCAGCCAAGGAGGATGTTCAGGAACTGACCGGTATTGCCGAACAGATTAAAAAAATCAGTCGTGAGATAGTCAAGGAAAACTGGAAAGTCAAAGGTTATGATATCGACTGCGACTTTGACTGCAGTTCATGCAGTGACAAACCGGTCTGTGATGATATTAGAGAGGTTGTGGCTGTACGTAAGAAAAAAGAAAACTGATGCGGTCTAATTTTTCACCAGGATAACCACCAGGGCGAACACTTGGGAGG
>JAUXDD010000011.1 GCA_030618465.1 Desulfobacteraceae bacterium | reverse complement strand
CCACCAGGGCAACCACAAGGGATTGCCCCTACCGTACCGGGGATATATCCGAATCATACATGCATCTAACCGATTGATGCGATCATGGGATTTGTGTAATCAACAGATGGTCATAATGGTGCAGGGGCGAACCCGTGTGTCCGCCCTGGTGGCTATCATGATGAGATAATTATTCCGTAGAAACAAACGTTAACCCAGAGCCACCCGGGCAACCACAAGGGATTGCCCCTACCGTACCAAAGAAACATTGACCTGTGCATCAACATTGTATATATTAACTATTTAAATTCACATATGATGTCTATATTTTTTTCTTGAACATCACGTTTTTTACTTGCTCCAAGAAACTTAAAACCAGGCTGAACTGCAGGGATATGACATGGAAAAATATATTGAAAAAGTACCTGGCTATGTTCAAAAAATAAAATCTATCAGTGACACTATTATTACTAATATTGTATTAATTGGCCAGATACCGTCCCCCACATTTCATGAAGAAAAACGTGCAGAAATTTTACTGGAACGAATGTCCCAATCCGGTGTTGACCAATGTACAACTGACAGTTTCCAAAATCCCATAGGAATTATCCGGGGCACGGATAGAATTAAACCGCCGATTTTTGTCGTTGCCCATATTGATACATTTGTTGAAAAAGATATCGACCATAATTATACGGTAAAAAAAAATTCAATTACGGGCCCCGGTGTTCTGGACAATTCAACAGGTGTTGGAGTACTGGCATCCCTGCCTGAAATATTCAAAAAACTGGGACTTGAATTTAAATCCGACATCGTCCTGGCCGGTGTGATCCATTCTCTGGGCAAGGGTAATTTGCGCGGCATCAGGCATCTTTTAAAAAACTGGGAAACCCCTATCCGGGGAGCCGTATGTATTGAGGGAGGCGAACTGGGACGGCTTAATTATTATTCCAATGGGACAAAACGATGTGAAATAAGTTGTAATATCTCAACAGCGCTGGGGTGGGAACATAAATTCAAGCCAAACGCCATTCTGATATTAAATGAAGTCATCAACCAGATTTTAAAATTACGCCTTCCCCAAAGACCGAGATCACGGGTCATCATTGGTAAAATTTCAGGGGGTTTCAAGCATGGCATCATCGCCTATGAAGGAACTTTGGGTTTTGAAATACAGAGCGATTCCGACAATATGGTTAAAACCATTTTCAATGACATTAAAGACATTGTTGATGGCGTCAGCCATGAATATCAGGTTGAAATTAATCTTGAAACTATAAGCAATGTTAACGCATCAACATTAAAATATAACCACCCGCTTGTTAAAAGCTCCGCGGCGGTAATGAAAAAGCTTGACCTGGTTCCGGTAAGTGACGCAAGTGGTTCAGAGTTATCGATTTTTCTATCCCGGAAAATTCCGGCAATAACACTTGGAATAACCCACGGAGAAAACTATCACCTGGAAAATGCCAATATTGAAATTGAACCCATATTTAAGGGGATCGCCCAGATAATCGGGGTCGTGACCGCAATAGACAACGGAGTTTGTGATGAAAAATAACTGGCTTAAAAATAATACATTCCATTATTCTGAATTCATGGACTTCAACCGCCTTGTTGATGAAAAAGAAAAAAAAAACCTTACAATTTCCTTATGCCTGCCCACATTAAATGAAGAAAAGACAATCGGCAAAGAAATTGTGATTATGAAATCCGAGTTGATGTCCCATTATCCCCTTTTAGATGAAATCGTTGTTATTGATTCGGGTTCAACAGATAAAACCAGAGAAATTGCTCAGGAATTTGGAGCAGATGTTTATGAAGCAACAGATATTCTCCCGAATATTGAACAATTCAAAGGCAAAGGTGAAAATCTCTGGAAAGCATTATACATTACCAAAGGAGATATTATTGTATATCTGGATGCCGATATAACCAATATTCATCCCAGATTTGCCTACGCATTAATTGGTCCGCTGCTTCTTTTTGACAATATCAAATATTCAAAGGCATTTTACGACCGCCCCATAGCCATTGAAAAAAACGAAATCCGGGCTACAGGCGGCGGAAGAGTTACTGAACTTGTCATCAGACCATTGTTTTCCCTCTTTTTTCCGGAACTGACCCAGATACTTCAGCCGCTTTCAGGGGAATATGCCGGTTTTCGTGATATTTTTGAAAAAATTCCCTTTCCAATTGGATATGGTATTGAAACGAGCATTATTCTTGATATATATGAAAAGTGGGGACTGGATGTCATCGCCCAGGTTGACCTTGAAAAAAGGGTTCATCGAAACCAGGATACAAAAGCCCTGGGAAGAATGGCAATTGTGATTATTAAAACTTTTTTAGAACGCGTGAAAAAACTGGGACTCATTGAGATTAAAAAGGACCTGTTTGCAGAAATGATACAGTTTCGTCTGCAAGAAAATGAATATACACCGGATATTCATAAAATTACTGCCGATGAAAGGCCCCCGATTATTGAACTGGCTGAATATTGTGAAAAATTTAACATTACCCGGCAGAAGTGATTTATTATATTGATGTCAAACCAATCAAAACCCAATTTGTTAGACAGTCATAACCGCCGATTAAACTATCTTCGCATTTCAATCACCGACCGCTGCAACCTCAACTGCATGTATTGTGCCCCCCAACAGTTCATTCCAAAGCTCAGGCACAAAGATATTTTAAGATATGAGGAAATTCTCCGCCTTGTGAGAATCGGTGTCAACCTTGGAATAACCAAGATTCGGGTGACAGGCGGTGAACCCCTGGTTAGAAAAGGGGTTTACGAATTTCTACAACTATTGTCAGAAATTGACGGTATTTCCGATCTGTCTTTAACGACAAACGGAATCCTGCTGAAAGAGAATATTGATAGAATAAAATCAGCCGGCATCAAACGCATAAACATCAGTCTGGATACAATTTATAAAAAAAAATATGAGAAAATAACGGGATTTGATATGTTTGACCAGGTCTGGGAAGGAATACTGCTTGCCAAAGAAGCGGGATTTGATCCTATCAAAATCAATGCTGTGGTTTTAACCGGTATTAATGACGATGAACTGACGGATCTTGCGAAGCTCTCAATTTCTCATCCTTTTCATATTCGATTTATCGAATATATGCCCATTGGCAATCCACGGATGAACTATTGCCGTCACATGCTTACGCCTGAAATCAAACAACGCATCTCTGTTTTAGGGGACCTGATTCCTGTTGAAAACAATACATATGACGGCCCGTCCCAGCGTTTTAAATTTAAAGGCGCAAAAGGAGAAATTGGATTCATCAGTCCCATCAGCCGGCATTTCTGTGACAAATGCAACAGACTCAGATTAACGGCAAACGGCTATTTAAGATCATGCCTGCTGTCAGACAATCAGGAAGACCTTAAAGGCCCTATAAGAAAGGGATGTCTGGACAGTGATCTTGTGGACATTATAACCCGGACGGCATATCATAAACCAGCCCACCACAACATTTTGTTGAATGAACAATCCGGGGTTACGGACCAGATGTTTTCAATAGGCGGGTAATCTCTGTTGTAAATTTGATGGGTCTGCCGTCTCCCCAAAATGATAAATTTTTGCACCCCCTAAATCTTTGCTTTATTAATTATCTTTTCACCTAATTTTGTAAGCGTATAATTTGTTTCCGCACTTTTTGCTTTTTTAATGATCCCCTGCGTAACCATCTCTTCAATAGCCTCGATTAAGAGCTGTCCTTCTTTAATTGTAAGCGTTGGAATATAGGTATTATGAAGCCATCCGCCAGGAAGAGACTTACCATCCTTTGCCTTAAGGGCACTGTATTCATTTAGGATGTCCGTCTGAATAGCGAATTTGTTCTTTTCCTTTCTTCCCTGTACCGGCGATTCTTTTCCAGCTGTTTTTTTATCTTTCATACGTTCTGATAATGGTACACCAAGTTTTATATTATTAATAAAATACTGTAAACGCGCCACCTGATAGTTGGATAGTTTTCCAAACCGCATCACGCGTTTTTTTATTCTTTTCAAATTTGGAATCTCCGCCACGATTTCATCCCTTACTATCTTAAACGGTACCTTATCAAACTCAATATTCCCGGCGGAATTTAATATGGTTAATTCGTTATATTCAGTATGTTGAATTTTACTTTCAATATATTGAACCGCCACTCCCCCCATACTGATATCCGTTATTGGCCCCAGTTTAACAAGACGCTGCTTACCGAAATTAAACAGGTGTTTTTTTTTAAACGCAACGATCGCACCGGCATCAATTTTATATCGCCTGTGCTGCCTTCGTTCTTCTCCGGGCACATTCATCTCAAACCCCCATAATTTTTAGAACTGTCAGTGGATTGAACCTAACAAATATGGAACTGTTGATTTTATACTCTCTTAATTCAGGCAGTCTGTCACTGACAAAAATAATATATTATAAATATCGCAAAAGAATGGATGTGTCAATTTTGTAATAAAATCAAACTTTATGGCCTGTTTATTTTGCAAACCATACCTACAGCAGAGTGTCTTGAATGTACTACAAAAAAAAATTCTGTGTAAATATAATTTTATACACTTTTTCTTTGACAAAGATAAGTTCTTTGAATGACAAATAAAAAAAAATATGCTACTATATATCTTTAAGGCATAACATTAATTTCATCGGGTCTTCACTTTCTGGCCCCAAAAAAGACTCCGTAGTTTATAATTATCAATTAAAAAAGTATCTTACTATAACAACACAATAATAATGAATTTCATGTTTTTGAGATTTGAGACTACAAAATAGTGGTGAAAACTCTCAAAGTGTGATATTTTTTATAGTAGGAGGATTTAGATGGGAATCATTAACAGCTTGCTGGACACAGATTTTTATAAACTTTTAATGGCACAGGTCATTCTTCACAAATACCCGGCCACCATAGTCCGTTACCGATTCAAATGCAGAAACAAAAAACAAAATCAGACCATTGATGAAATTAACAAGGAAATTGACCATCTGTGTACACTTAGATTTACTGAAGATGAACTTATATATTTATCCTCTATCCCATATTTTAAAAGAGACTTTATCGAATATCTCAGGATCTTTCAGCTTAATAGAAACTATATCAAAGCCCGCCTTGATAAAAACAAAAGACTGTATATAGAAATAGCAGGACCATGGATTTCAACTGTTTTTTTTGAAGTGCCTGTCCTTGCAATTATCAGTGAAATATATTCAAAATACTGCAGCATTGACAGCGAAGGGGCTTTTAGCATTAAAGACACCCTTAATCGGGGGAAAAAAATACTAACAGAAAAAATCGGTTTTCTAACCGACCATTTAAAAACCGGTCAAATTCCCGAATTCAAGTTTGCTGATCTGGGAACCAGGCGCAGATATTCACATGAATGGCATGAAACAGTTTTAGATACCTTAAAGACCGCGTTTCGTCCCCATATATTTGTGGGCACAAGTAATATATATTTTGCAAAAAAAATGGGCCTTAAACCGATTGGAACAATGAGCCATGAATGGCTCCAGGCACACCAGAGACTCGGCCACCGCCTTCCCGAAAGTCAGACAGCTGCTTTTGAAGCATGGATTGGAGAATACAGGGGATACCCGGGCATTGCATTAACTGACGTGGTTGGCTTCAACGCTTTTCTTAGAGAATTTGATCTGTATTTTGCGAAACTGTTTGATGGATGCAGACACGACAGCGGTGATCCCACATCATGGTGTGTAAAATTGATTGAACACTACGACAAACTTGGAATTGATCCTAAAACAAAGACAGCTGTATTTACTGACAGCCTGAATTTTGAAAAAGCGGTTGAATTGCATCAGGTATTCCATGAAATGATAAAAATTTCATTTGGAATTGGTACAAACCTGACAAATGATGTGGGTATAACACCACTTGATGTTGTGATTAAAATGATTGAGTGCAATGGCCGGCCGGTTGCCAAGCTTTGTGACAGTGAAGGCAAGAATATATCTGAAGATAAAAAGTATCGGGTATTCCTGAAAAAAGTCTATAAAATTCAATAACTCTCACGTCTTCCATATAATAATTTGTTTGACATCTACTGGTTGCCCAGTCCATTCTGCGCCCCGCAGTCCGGGCATTGCCAGGTTATTCCGTTACACGACATTCCCCAGAAATTTTCCTGCATACACTCCTGGCAGATATGAAAACCACATCGGCACATCCAGCAGAACGTGTCCAGCCTGTTGCAGCAGGAACACTTTTTTTCTCTGGCCCTGCGCCGTTTTTCCCGGTAAGACATTTTTCTTTTTGCAGCGATTTTTTCAGATGAGTTCATTTAAAAGTTTCTTATAACAACTTGTTGTTTTTTAACATCCGTGATATTCCCTAATTCAAATTTCTTACTGTTTTTTCACATCAAACGTATTAATGCAGGAGTGCTGTCATGTCAACAGATACAGGCACAGAAATTACAGGGGCAGATGCCCCGGACCTCTTGAAAAAAGAAAAAACAATATATCTTATTGACGGAAGTGCATATATTTACAGAGCTTATCATGCCATCAGAAATCTTTCCAATTCAAAGGGACTTCCCACCAATGCTGTTTTCGGTTTTTCCAGGATGCTCATTAAGCTCATCAAAGACAAAAAACCGGAATATGTTGTCATGTTTTTTGATGCAAAAGGCCCTACTTTCAGACATGAAATTTATGATTTATATAAGGCAAACCGTCCTCCCATGCCGGATGATCTGTCTGTCCAGATTCCATATATAAAAAAAGTGACGGAAGGATTTAATATCCATACAATTGAAATGCCGGGTTTTGAAGCCGATGATCTTATCGGGACAATGGCCCGCAAAGCAGAAGATGCAGCGTTTTCTGTGGTCATGGTTACGGGTGACAAGGATTTTCTGCAGCTTGTTACGGACAATTCCATTGTATGGGACCCGATGAAAGATAAAGCCACGGATATTGATCTCGTTCGAAAAAGCTTTGGGGTTGAACCGCAACAGATGATTGAAGTCATGGGGCTCAGCGGAGATACGGCAGACAATATCCCGGGAGTACCGGGCATCGGCCAGAAGACCGCTCTTTCTTTAATCAAAACATATGGAAGCATCAAACATATCTATGAACAGATTGATTCAATTACAAAAAAAAAACAGAAAGAAAATCTTATTCAATATAAAGACCAGGCGTTTTTGAGCAGAGAACTTGTCACCATCAATACAAATACCCCCCTGTCTTTTGACGTTAACCAGTTTCAGCTGAAGAGCCCGGATAATGACAAATTGTCCGAACTTTACAAAGCATTGGAATTCAGGCAACTACGGGACTCCGTGAGGAAAAAGACGGACCTTTCAAAAAAAAAATACACCGCTGTTATGGACATGGAGACTCTGTCCAACCTTGTTAAACAGCTTGAAACATCAGAAGTAATAGCCGTTGATACGGAAACAACATCTCAAAATCCCATGGAAGCAAAGCTTGTGGGCCTTTCGTTTTCAGTCAAACCCAATGAGGCTGTTTATATTCCCTGCACCCATGATTACCTGGATGCACCTGAACAACTGGATCTTAAAACAGTTTTGGATATGTTAAAACCAATTCTCGAAAATCCTGATATAAAAAAAATCGGCCAGAATATAAAATATGACTGGATAGTTCTTAATCGGCACGGGATAAGCCTGGAAGGTGTGTTTTTTGACACGATGATTGCATCCTATCTGAACAATCCATCAATAAGAGCGCATAGTCTTGACCAGATAGCGCTTGATCTTCTTGATCACCAGACAATTAAATACGACGATGTAATTAAAACAGAAAATGGAAAAAAGTTGCCCTGTTTTTCACGGGTTCCGGTTGAAAAGGCGGTTCCTTATGCATGCGAAGATGCGGATATCACTTTTATGGCATACACGATGCTTATGCCGATACTCAAAAAGACCGGCCTGAGGCCCCTGTTCAACACAATTGAAATGCCCCTTGTCTCTATCTTAAAAAATATGGAAATGCGCGGTATTTGCGTGAACAGGGAAAAACTGCGTTCACTTTCCAGGTCATTTGAACATCAGCTTGATCTGATTGAAAAAGAAATTTACCTCCTTGCGGGAGAGGAGTTCAATATCCGTTCTTCCCAGCAGCTTGGCACTATCCTTTTTGAAAAACTCAAGCTCCCTGTTCAGAAAAAAACCAAAAAAAAGACTGGTTATTCAACAGATGTGGACGTTCTAAAAAATCTTTCATCCAGACATGAACTCCCTGCCATGGTACTGAGGCACAGAACCCTGGCAAAACTGAAATCCACATACACCGATGCCCTTTCAGAGATGGTTCATCCTGAAACAAATCGGATTCATACATCCTTTAATCAGACAATTACAGCAACCGGCCGTCTGAGCAGTTCTTCACCGAACCTTCAGAATATTCCCATTCGAACCGCGGAAGGTAAAGAGATCAGAAGCGCATTTATACCCAGAGACGGCTGGATGCTTGTTGCAGCTGATTATTCTCAGATTGAATTACGAATTCTTGCCCACTGTTCTGAAGACAATATCCTGATACAGGCATTTATGGATGATGACGATATCCATACCCGGACAGCGGAAGAAGTGTTCCAGGTCTTTCCAGCTATGATCACACCGGATCTGCGAAGGCAGGCCAAGGTAATTAATTTCGGGATCATCTACGGCATGAGTCCCTACGGACTTTCAAAAGAGCTGGATATCAGTCAAAAAATGGCAAAAAACTATATTAACAGCTACTTTGCAAGGTACAAAGGCGTAAAAAAATTTATTGACCGTACAATAAATACCGCCAGAGAAACCGGAATGGCACGCACGCTTTTTGACAGAATCCGCCATCTGCCGGATATTAACAGCTCAAATAGAAATATTCGGTTATTTGCCGAACGTGTCGCCGTCAATACGCCTATTCAGGGATCTGCAGCAGATTTGATGAAACTGGCAATGATAAAAGTGCATGAATCACTGAAAGAAAAAAACTTAAAATCCACAATGCTGCTCACGGTTCATGACGAACTGGTTTTTGAAGTACCGCAAAATGAACTTGAAATAACAACGTCTCTGGTAAAAGATGTAATGGAACACGTCTGGGAGATTAAAGTCCCCCTGAAGGTAAATGTGGACTGGGGAAAAAACTGGGCGGAAGCACATTAGGAAGAATACTGAAAACCTTTCACATATCTGCGGAAAATTTATGAAAAGTGAAAGTATAATTCAGTATTCTTTTGAGGAGGAAGATGAATCCTTTACAGCATTTTTAACTGAATTATACGTATTTTTAAACAATTCATCAATTCCGGAAGGAGAAACCCTTCCAACCTCAATAAATTTTACAACTATTTCTTTTGTCGCTCTTAAAATCTGTTCATCCATGGAGGCCATTTTAACACCTATATATTTTATAATGATTTTGACCTGTTAACAAATATCACCGAATGTGTCAAGAAAGTTTCCCGGCTTGCGGCAACTCCCGGTGAACATGAAGTGTTTATCTTTGTCGGTCACAAAAATATGGATTCCCGTTTTCATGGGAATACCACGGAACTGCCCAATTGTCATTCCTGTGAAAACAGGAATCCAGACGACAGTGGTTTTAACAAAAAATTCTATTTAAAATTAAAATCATTGAAATTTTATCTACTTCAGTATAGAAATATCGGAATTTTTTATGCGCATGTGGTAAACCGGATTTTAGATGATCTTGTTTCCG
The DNA here is from genome assembly GCA_030618465.1 of Desulfobacteraceae bacterium. Taxonomy (GTDB): domain Bacteria; phylum Desulfobacterota; class Desulfobacteria; order Desulfobacterales; family SURF-7; genus JAUXDD01. The sequence goes on along the minus strand of JAUXDD010000011.1, from coordinate 19,235 downwards.
TGCTTTCACCCCAAAAGATGGAAGTTACAGGTGACTTTACAGCTAGAGGCGGAATTACTTCCAGAATTTCAGCTATTTATGAGGAAAACAAATGATATCGTGTAGTAATAGAACTTGCCACTCCATACTTTTCTTTAAATTTATCATACTCTTAATTTTATTTACCCATGGATGTTCACCTTCTTCCGTAAAAAATATAAAAGATGATAACGTCCATAATTCAACGGGCGCATTGATAAAAAATGTATGGATGCCGGATTTTGAGAACAAAACATTTCTAAAAGATGAAAAAATCGAACAAAAATTTCGGGAACATATCTTAACCCGAATTCATGAAAACACAGCCGATATTCTCATATCAAGTACCTTCAATACTGACGCTTTCAAGCCGTCAGCTGTTTTTCCACTGCTTGAATCAGGCGATATTAACAATTTTTCTCTTGCTGCTGCAGGAAAAGAACGTGGCCTGGATGCAATTGTATTGGGCTCGCTGACCCACATTACCGGAATCAAAAAAAAACAGGGCCTGGGGTGGTTTAGAGGTCCGCACTATTATCTTGAAACTCAAGTGGTTGTTAAAATTTATGATACGGAATCAAGTTCAAAGCTCCTGGAAAAAATATTTACACATAAAATCGAAATAGACAACCAGATGTTTGCGAAAGTAAAAGCTAACGAATCTGTAATCCTGCCTCTGGTCGACAACTCACTCATCCAGATTTCCGATCCCCTGGGAGAGGACATCAGTAATACCGTCAGCATTCAACCCTGGAAAAGTTTCATAACGGCCGTAAACGGGGACAGGGTAACTATTGCTTCCGGGAAAAAGGCTGCAATTAAATCCGGTTACATATTTGAAGTTTATGATACGGGAAAAATTCTTCGTGGCACAGACGGTCACAGGTTTGTTCTACCCGGCAGAAAAACAGGTGAAATAAAGGTGACATCGGTATTTCCAGATACTTCCGAAGCAATTATTATCTCCGGCAAAGTGGAAGGAACTGGCGGATCGGTCAAGTTGAAACAGAAAAGTTAATGCCTGTTCTGTCCTCCAGTTTCTTTTTATAATCCAGGATATGTTTTTTTGCATCTTCTTCTGAAGAAATTGACTTGATCACTTCACGAAATCCACTGCTGTGAGGCAGTCCCTTTACAAACCAGCTTAAACGACTGCGCATCATTAAAGATGCTTGCTTTTCACCCAGGTATTTCATTGATGCTTCAAGATATCGTACCATGACAGTAAAGCGCTGGCTAAAATCCGGCGCAATCATTTCTTCACCCTTCATCAATGCATTTACCTGGGAAAAAATCATGGGATTTCCGATTGCCGCCCGACCAACCATAACCGCATCACACCCTGTTTCGTTGAACATGGTTACCGCGTCCCGGGGATGAACAATATCTCCGTTTCCAATCACAGGAATGGAAACGCTATTCTTAATAGCTGCAATCAATGACCAGTCCGCATTTCCCCCAAACCCCTGGGTGGCCGTTCTTGGATGAATAGCAACCGCATCAACACCGCAGTTTTCTGCAATTTTAGACAGTTGCAGAGCCTGATCACCGGATCTGTCCCAGCCTGTACGCATTTTTATGGTAAGCGGAATATGAATTGCTTTTCTGACAGCCATAATAACAGCTTCCGCTTTTTTCGGCGCTTTCATAAGGGCGACACCGGAACCTGATTTAACAATTTTTCGCACCGAACATCCAAAATTAATATCAAGAATGTCTGCCCCAAAAGATTCAACAATAGCTGCTGCCTCTGCCATTATCGACGGATCCGCACCAAAAATCTGAACAGATAACGGTTTTTCGTCAGGGCAGCTATCGAGTAAGCGCCGGGTTTTTGATGAGCTGTGGACAAGCCCGTTTGAGCTTACCATCTCGGAACAGACCATGGCACAACCGGCCTCCCTTGCAAGAAGCCTTAAGGGCAGGTTGGTAATTCCTGCAAGGGGTGCAAAGATAGTCCTGTTTTCAAGTTTTATATTGCCAATCTTCATTTAACCCGCTTTAATGACAACCATCCCTTATGTACACGTGTCCAATCATTTTTTGCCCGCTGTTTACTGAAAACTGAATATGTCGAAAAACAAATTTAATGTCAAGGTGAGGGCATTTTTGATTATCAGCTCTTTTTCTGATATTGAATTCACGTACTGAATTAATGATAAGGTCATTTTCTATGAATCCAGCCAGAAGCACTAAAAAACACCCACTGTTTTCAGATAACAGGGCATTTGTCCGGATAAAAAAGTATTGTCCTGAAATTTTTATTTTTTTTCTGGCGATAGGGTTACGATTGTTTTATCTGTGGCAAATAAAGGATACTCATTTTTTTTCAACATTAATGGGAGATTCTGAAGTTTTTGATCTGTGGGCCCGGGAAATTTCAACCGGGAACTGGCGTGGAGATACAATTTTTTTCCAGGCGCCTTTATACCCATACTTTCTTGGTTTTGTATATACGTTTCTGGGTAAAAACCTGCTTATTGTCAGGTTGATTCAAATTGTGATCGGTTCATGTTCCTGCCTTATTATTGCGAAAACCGGCAGTTATTTTTTTTCAAGAAAAATAGGATTGCTTGCCGGCAGTCTGCTTGCCGTCTATCCGGTTGCCATTTATTTTGACTGCCTTATTCAAAAAGCCGTAATTGGATTTTTTTTTATGGCGCTCCTGCTTTTCTGGATTGGAAAATCTCTGAGGAATACAAAATGGCACATATGGAGTTTAACAGGAGTTACAGCAGGGTGTTTTATCCTGATTCGTGAAAATGCATTAATCCTTGTTCCTGTAATTCTTTTCTGGATTATCATCCGTTTCCGCCACGAACAAAACCGCCTGATTAAACACACCATTTTATTTCTTCTGGGAGTGAGCCTGGTCTTGTTTCCTGTTGCACTGCGCAACAAAATTGTGGGTGGCGAACTGGTTCTGACGGCATCCAATTTTGGGTTTAATTTTTATAGCGGAAACAGCCTGTTGTCTGAAGGCACATACACGCCTCTGGTATGGGGGCGCGGCGACTGGCGCTATGAAAGCAAGGATGCCACAAGGCTGGCTGAAAAGGAATTGGGGAGACAGATAGGGCCCACAGAAGTGTCTAACTACTGGGCAGGCAAAACCATATCCCTGGTTCAGTCAAATCCCACCCAATGGCTGCGTTTGATGGCAAAAAAATGGCTTCTTGTTTTTAATGCCATTGAAATAAGCGATACAGAAAGCCTGTATGCCCATTACAAAGAATCCGGTCTTTTGAGAAGTCTGGGTTACTTTTTTCATTTTGGGATAATCTGTCCGCTTGCTGTTTTCGGAATTGGTTTAACATGGAAAAATCGCACGACCCTGTGGATTCTCTATTTTATTTTAATAAGTTATGCGTCTGGGATCACACTCTTTTTTGTTTTTGCCCGATTCAGGCATCCCATGGTGGCAGTTCTGATTCTTTTTGCAGCAGCAGGAATGATTTATAGTAGAGACTTTTTTAAAAAAAAAATATACCGGCCCGTTTTTATCTGCTTTGCCATCACTGTTTTTTCAGCGATTCTTGTAAACTGGAAAATAATGCCCGAAGACGGTTTTACGGCAAATACATACTATAATCTGGGGTGCGGTCTTGAAGCGCAGGATGATTTGCCTGAAGCAACCCGATACTACCAGGATGCATTACAACTAAATCCAAACCATGTTATGGCTCACAACAACATGGGGGTTGTCTTCTTAAAACAGGGAAAACCGGATAAAGCGCTGTCGCACTTATCAACGGCGTTAAGACTCAAACCGGATTTACCAAATACGCATATGAATATGGGAATCTGCCTTTTTCACCTTGGAAGGCTGCATGATGCATTGCATCATTTTACTGAAGTGGTTTATATTGATCCGGATTACAGCACAACTGTTTACTATAATATTGCCTGTATATACTCGCAGTTAAACAAAGTTGAAACATCCCTTCAGTGGCTGGAAAAAGCGGTAAATAATGGCTATAACAACTGGGATCAAATCAAAACAGATAGAGACCTTGAAAACCTGAGAAGGTCTCCATCGTTTAAAAAATTTATTGGTGCGCATTAACGGGCCAACTCCAGAGTGGTGAAAATCAGCCTAAAAATCAAAAAAAACGATTTAATTAGTCCCTGTTTATGCTGCTCATGATTACTTTTTAAAGAAAGATTTATACAAAAGCCGTGTATAACGCTTATTAATAACACGTTGCGGAACCTGTTCATACATATATGCGTCAGTCCCTTTCCGTGGCTGGAATTTATATATTTCCACAAAATCAAACGGCAATATGTCCAATAATGCTTCGGTCATCGCAAAATCAGCATCACTCTCACCGGGAAAGCCGACCAATATTTGCGAACGAACCTTAAGAAAAGGATGGCGTTCCTTTAAGCTTAAAACAGCTTTAGAATATTGCTCAATCGTATGCCTTCTACGCATACGCTCAAGCACAGCATTACTACCCGATTCAACCGCAGAACATATTGTCGTGATTTTTCTGCTTTCAAGAATTTCCAACAACTCAGGCAGCATATCGATTAAATATACAGGATGAATATTTCTCAGCATAATCTCATAATCACAATCATGTTGGATCATTTCACGCAACAGGTCGACCAGGGTGCATCCCATATCGCGTCCATAGGAACCAACATCAGTGCCTACCAAATAGATTTTACGATATCCCTGCCTCAGTCCATTATTAAATTCGTCTATAACCTGACCGATCCGTTTGCTTTGAAGCGCTCCGCGTGATAACTTCACTGCACAAAACGAACAACGACTCAGACACCCACTTGCAACCTTGATCGGGAAAACACCGTCCGTATATACGCACGTCTCACGATTCCCCTTCTTACTGTCAAGTGCCTTCTTCAGGATTTTCGCTGCAAGCATGCCACTGAGAAGAAATTTTGTTCCAAGCTTTATTTTTTCAAATATATTACGATATACTTTATGACGATAGAGTTCAGATCTATCGTTTATTCGTTGTGAAAGCCTATTAATATCGATTGCGTTGCAAATATCAGTATTGTTAAGTAATTCACAACACGCCAACAGTTCGGGATCATCCTCAAAAGGCTCACTTAAAAACTCCTGGACGAGATCCTGGTTGATCTTTGGCAGGCAACCGAAAACCATCAGTTTTGCGGATTTTTGTTTAATCTTCTGCAGAGAATAAATAATATCTAAAGAATACTTTTCTGCCTCGTTCGTAAGGCCGCACGCGGAAAATAAAATCAGATCTGCCTGCCGCGCACCTGCTGCAATCATCCAGCCATGCTCACGCATTTTGTTTTCAACATACGCACAATCTATCCGATTTTCCGGACAACCGTTAGTAAATACATATACAGCTCTCTTTTTCATCTATTCCTCTACCAATTAAGAAGCTTTTAATAAACTCTCATAAATTTTAATATGTTTTGGAATTATCGTTTCTATAGAAAAATGCTCTTTAATAAATTCATGCCCCCGCATACCGCATGTTTTCCATCTGTCACCTTTTAACAAATAACGTATGGCCGCGACATAGTCTTCTCCTTCAGCAACCTTACCAAATCGTGACACAAATCCATCGGGATCAATTGTGCTCACAATTGCGCACCTATGAGCCGCAGCTTCTTCAAATGACACCGGAAAGGCTTCCTTGGCTGATGTATTGGTCATGATCCAGCTCTTACTCAATATTTCTTTGAGCCTGTTCGACCTGAACTGGTCAATAAAACCTGTCATTTCCAGGTTCGGTATATGTTTATACTTATCTCTAATGCCTGCATCTATCTCCTTGTCTTGCGCACTACCGATCGCAATAAAATTGACATCAGGCATCTTTTCAGCTAATTGAAGAAAAAGCTCTGGCCTCTTTACACGATCCCAGCGACCAATAAAGCACACTGTTGGTATGGGTGATTTCTGTACGACCTCGGGAACATGTACCGGATTAGGCAAAAAGCGCGGGGCGCTATAAAGGTTATATTTCTTTTGCGCCTTGCTTATCAAAAGGTCTGCTGCCGCACAAACAGTATCGGCCCTCTTAACACAACCGCGAACGATCGGATTGTCCTCATACAGAAAATTCAACAGCACATGTATTTTGTTTCGTGATGGGTGTAAAAGTTCTGTCAACCAATCCGTCAACACGCGAGTATCCTGAAAGGTTATAACGTGCTTCCGGTCAGGCATGGAATTCATTGCTAAATATGTCGCAAACGAAGGTTCTTCTGAGTGATAAATGTCAGCATTACATTCTTTAAAGAACTTTGCCGCAAAAAAAGGGTTATGTCTTGGATATCCATAGACAGTAAAATTATCCAAAACCTCAACTTCTTTCTGGTCTTGCCTGCGTGGGACAACAACACAAACATCTAATCCACGATTAGAAAGCTCGCGCGCTATGGTACGTGTCGCGCTGCCAAAACCACCGAATTTACCCCAGGCAAACACCTCAATACAGAGCAAACACACTTTCACGTCTAATTATCTCCTTGTTGCGGTTTATCAATTAAGTCCAGGACTCCTCCGATAAATGAGAACAGAACGTTCATCAATAATATCAAAAATGAATATGAAAGAGCCAGTGCCGGTACAACACCAAACTGCTCCATCATAACAACAATACTCGCCTCCCGTACCCCAAGATTACCTATAGAAATCGGCAGCATGCCTAAAATTATCACTACTGACCGCATCCATGCTATATCTCCGTATAAAACAGGAATGTGCACCGATCGAGCAATCATTAATAAGGCACCTATGCCAATCAACTGCCTGCCCAGGCAATTTACAACTATATGAATATGCGTTGAACGCGGCAACTCATGCAGATTGGTAACAATGATGCATAGTTTGTCGACCTTTTTCCTGAAAAAAGCAGGCAAAAAATTCATTCTGGCCACTATAGATTCTATAATCGTCAGCATGCGTTTACTAAATGCACAGCAATACATTAGAATTATTGCCACACTCAGAGCAAGAAGTATCCATAGGGCCCCGTAAAGATCTTTATCTAATAAATACGGCACCATAAATATAACGCCGACAATAAAAAGACTCCCTAATTCGATGAATCTGTTAAGTATGATAGTGATAAATAACTCTGCAGGACGCTTGGCATATTTTTGCATTTTGATCCACTTTACTGCACCACCCGCTAAATATCCCGGCAAAAAAAGCGAATAAAAACTCGTTATGAGATTCACCTTAATGATAGTGAACGTCGTAAGATCAATCTTGAACGGAAGATTCAACACCCTGAACTGCAACGCTGCCAAATACATCAGAAATGCCGAAAACACTAAAGCAATACCATAAAGTAAAAAATGGGTATCTCTTAACGTACTCTTGATATCAGCAATAGGGACTTCAGTAAGGATATACCAAATCAATCCACCTGATATTAGCATTTTAAACAGGTATGCGAGTATTTTCTTAATCGTTGTTTTTTTTATGATCATTCTGGAATGATTTCCCTTCTCTTTTACTGTAAAAGTCCTTTTTAAACCCATGAAAATCATTGTTAACGATGGCTTCCCGCATCTGCCGGATAAGGCTTAAATAATAGTGGATATTGTGATACGTGCTCAACCGGTGGACAAGAAGCTCCCGTGTCATGTAAAGATGCCGGAGATATGCCCGTGAATAATGTTTACAGGTATAACAGGTACATGAAGGATCAATCGGCCCGGTATCATATTTATGACAGGCATTGGTAATATTAATTGTCCCGTTTTGTGTAAACAGCTGTCCGTTTCTGGCATTCCGTGTGGGCATGACACAATCAAACATGTCAGCACCGCGATCCACCAGTTTCACCAGATCCTCCGGCGTTCCCACCCCCATGATGTATTTCGGTTTTGAATCGGGAAGAAGGGGAAGGGTGAAATCAGCCATTTCCAACATGGTATCTTTGGGTTCTCCCACACTCAACCCCCCGATTGCATACCCCGGGAAATCAAGTTCCACAAGCCCATTAACCGATCGCTCCCGCAGATGCGTATACATGCCCCCCTGGACAATTCCAAAAAGGGCATTTTCTTTCCCGCTTTTTTCCTCCCAGGTCTTTTTACACCGTTTTGCCCAGCGGGTGGTCAGCGCAAGGGCATCTTCCGCATCTTTTTCACCGGCAGGATAGGCAATACAATTATCAAGGCACATCATGATGTCCGAGCCAAGACACAGTTGAACCTCAACTGCTTTTTCCGGTGTCAGCATGTGCCTGTAGCCGTCAATATGGGACTGAAAGGACGCACCTTCTTCCGTAATCTTTGTGAGTTTTGCCAGGGAAAAGACCTGAAATCCCCCGCTGTCAGTTAAAATCGGCCCGTTCCAGTTCATAAACCGGTGCAGTCCTGAAAATTTTTCAATGACATCACATCCCGGTCTTAAATACAGATGATAGGTGTTTCCAAGAATAATTTGGGTATTGCATTCCTTAAGTTCTTCGGGGGAAAGGGACTTTACCGTACCCAGTGTCCCCACCGGCATAAAAATGGGTGTTTCCACAGTCCCGTGCCGGGTTTCAAAAATTCCCGCTCTTGCCCCTGATGATTTTGATCGTGCTGTGATTTTGAAATTAAACATAGACATTACCCAATAAACATGGCATCCCCATAGCTGTAAAATCTGTATTTTTTTTGTATGGCTTCCTTATATGCATTAAGCACATTTTCCCTGCCGGCAAAAGCAGATACCAGCATGATAAGGGTTGATTTTGGCAGATGGAAATTGGTTATAATGGCATCAACAATTTTAAACCGGTAGCCGGGATAAATAAACAGATCACAGTTGCCGGTACCACCGGTCAGTTTTCCTGAACGGTCTGACGCATATTCAAGTGTCCGGACAGATGTTGTGCCGACAGCAACAATGCGCCCGCCCCTTTCTTTGAAAGTGTTAATTAAATCCGCTGTTTCATTTGGAATATGATACCATTCTGAATGAATGTCATGTTCCCGGATATCATCCACCCGTACCGGCATAAATGTGCCATACCCCACATGCAAAGTAATCGGGACGATGGTCACACCTTTTTTTTTCAGTTTTTCAAGGAGTTTTTCAGAAAAATGAAGGCCTGCAGTCGGTGCGGCAATAGCGCCTTTTTCAGAAGCATATACCGTCTGATAAGACATCCGGTCATCCCATGAAGATCCCTGGTTGCCATCCCTTTTGATATAGGGGGGTAACGGCACATTGCCTGTCCGGTAAAGAATCGACTCAAAATCACCTTCAAAACAAAACCTGACCGTATATATGCTGTGGCTGCATCCTGTAACGCTGGCTGTTAATCCATGGTCAAACAATAATAGTGAATCTTTTTTCGGGCATTTGGATGCTTTGATCAGGCATTTGCATTCAAACACACCTGGCTGGCCCATTTTCCTGCACCCTTCTGCATAATCAAGAATCAGGATCTCTACTCTTCCACCCGTATCCTTGCGGCCGAGAAGTCTGCCGGGTATCACTTCCGTATTATTAACCACAAGCAGATCCGATGGGGTAAGGATGTCATAAATATCCTGAAACGTATGGTGGGACAAGTTACCGTTTTTTCGACCCAGACAGATCAGCCTGGACATGTCTCTCCGGGCAGCAGGTGTCTGGGAAATCAGGTCTTCATGCAGTTTAAAATCGTAATCAGAAAGAAAGAACATAAAATTCAAGTTATGAGTCAAAAGCCGGGGGCCTGAAGTCCAAATATGGTATTCCATCTTTTTTCAAAAAAGGCAGAACATGCGGCCTCGACTCGTGAATAGCCTCGATTATAAAGTTATACTGAATAAAATTTCATTCCGGATACTTCCACACAGGTTAGCTTTCCTCCAAAAACAGCCCCGGTATCAACGCCAATCTTGTTTGGCTGCACAAGTGGTTTTTTCACCTGTGTATGGCCAAACACCACTATTTTACCAAAATCATATGTTGACCTGATAAATTCTTTTCGTATCCAGAGCATATCTTCAGATTTCTGCCTGGAAAGGGCAACCTTGTTTTTCAGACCGGCATGAACAAAAACAAAATTATCCGTCTCATATATGAGCTCAAGTGATTTGAAAAAATCCAGGTGCTCCTCCGGAAACAGGCTGGAATCACTCCTGGTTTTTTTGCTCATATAACTGTCAATGGTTTGCTGCCCCCCGTTCACAAGATAGGGGAGTCGATCTGTTCCTGAAATAAAATTCAGGAGCATTTCTTCATGGTTCCCTTTTAAAAACACCATATTCCGGTAATTTCTTTTCAGATTGATCAGAAAGTCAACCACTTCATAGGAACCTGGCCCGCGATCAATATAATCCCCCAGAAAAACAAGGGTATCCCTGTTAAATTCAATATCTATCTTATTTAAAAGGGTGATGAGCTTATCAAAACACCCATGGATATCTCCTATAGCGAAAATCCTGTTCATAACAGCTTAAACCACTTCCTGTTTGTTTTCCCATGATAAACAAGGCACACGATTAAAGAAGAAATAATACAGGCAGTGACAGATGTCAACAAAACGGCACGATCAAAAACTGTTGCAGATCAACATTAAATCAGGATAAGAAGATGTTAAATTTACATTTTAATAAAAAAATGAGTCGGAGAAAAATTTTATATGCATTATGAAGGATATATAATAAGACCGCCCAGCGAGGCAAACAGCATCCTGTTGCAGGTGACGGTAGGATGCTCCCACAACAAATGCACATTCTGCGGGGCCTATAAAGGAGAACGGTTTAAAATAAAACCGGATTCCATCATCATGGAAGATATTGATTTTGCCGCCGAACACTGCCGGCGCCAGAGGCGGCTGTTTTTATGTGACGGTGATGCGCTGATTATTCCTCAAAAAAGACTGCTGACAATCTTGAACCAGATCAAAGTAAAGCTGCCATGGGTAACCCGTGTGGGTGTGTATGCAAACGCCAAAAGTATCAGCATGAAATCCCCGGATGAATTAAAAAAACTGAAAAAGCATGGCATTGGCATCGCTTACCTGGGTCTTGAAACCGGTGATGACATCACTTTGAAAAGCATAAACAAAGGCGCTTCATCAGATAAGATGATCGCCATGGGGAAAAAAATCAGGGCTGCCGGATTTAAGCTTTCGATTACGGTGCTTCTTGGTATTGCCGGAAGAAAACGCTCAGAAATCCACGCAAAAGAAACCGGCAGAGTGCTTTCGGAAATCGATCCTGAATACATTGGGGCGTTAAGCCTCATGTTGATGCCCAACACGCCCCTGTATCATGATCATAAGGCCGGAAAATTTCCGGTGTTTGAACCTTTGGAGACATTAAAAGAACTCCGTACCATGATTGACCACACGCACCTTTCTCAAGGCCTTTTTCATGCCAACCATGCATCCAATTATCTGCCGATCCGTGCAAGAATGCCAAAAGATAAAGAAAAAACATTAATGTTGATTGATGAGGCGCTGGCCGGGAAGGTCTCTCTAAAGCCGGAACATATGAGGGCGTTATGATTTGCTGTCTTTAGACCAGCCAAAACTTTGATATACTTTCACTGGAACTGTAATTGTGGCAAGCCCCATAAATTTTCTTGCATATCCATTAAAACAGGTGTAACAAGCCCTTCGGTTACTCTGAAAACCGGCAGTGAATTCCAATAAAATCCGTATAAAGGAGAAAAGAATCATGAATAAACGCCTGTCTGAAAGCCAGGTAACAATTGATGAGCGTTGCATTAACACCATCCGTACGCTTTCAATGGATGCTATCCAGAAGGCAAATTCAGGGCACCCGGGTGCACCCATGGGACTTGCGCCCGCCGGTTATGTTCTGTGGACACAAATTTTGAAACACAATCCCGCCAACCCGAACTGGGCAGACAGGGACAGGTTTGTTCTTTCAGGCGGGCATGCATCCATGCTTTTATACAGCCTGCTTCATCTTACAGGGTATGACCTCAGTCTTGATGACATTAAAAATTTCAGACAGTGGGAAAGTAAAACCCCGGGACACCCGGAATACGGACATACACCCGGCGTAGAAACGACAACCGGACCACTTGGACAGGGATTCACAAATGCCGTGGGCATGGCAATGGCGGAACGTCACCTTGCAGCACAGTTTAACCGGCCCGGACATGAAATCGTCGATCATTATACGTATATGATGTGCGGTGACGGGGATATGATGGAAGGGGTTTCGTCGGAAGCGGCATCTCTTGCCGGCCATCTCGGACTATCCAGGCTGATCTGCATATATGATGACAATAAAATCTCCATTGACGGAAGTACCGACATTTCATTTACAGAAGATGTGGCCATGCGGTTTAATGCCTATAACTGGCATGTTGTTCATGTGAATGACGGGAATGATGGTGATGCCGTAAAAAAAGCCATTGCTTCGGCAAAAGCGGAAACCGGGAAGCCCTCATTGATTGTGCTTCGCACCAACATTGCCTATGGCAGTCCGAACAAACAGGATACATCTGATGCCCATGGCGCCCCCTTGGGTAAAGATGAAATCAAATTGACAAAAAAGAATCTTGACTGGCCGGAAGAAACACCCTTTTTTATCCCTGAAAATGCATTGAATGAATTCAGAAAATGTAAGGAAACTGGAAAAAACGCTGAAAAAAAATGGGGAGACAGATTCACCGCATATTCTAAAAAATTCCCTGATCTGGCTGAAAAATGGACAACTGCTGTAAACGGTTTGCTGCCGGAAGGATGGAATAAAAATATTCCTGAATTTTCAGTTTCAGATGGCCCGCTTGCAACACGGGCTGCATCCGGCAAGGTGTTAAATGCCCTGTCTGATAAAGTCACCACGCTTATCGGGGGATCTGCCGACCTTACCCCTTCAAATAAAACACATATTGACGGCTCTGAAGAATTTCAGAAAGACAGCTATGGCGGCCGCAATATCAAATTCGGTGTCAGAGAACATGCCATGGGCGGCATCCTGTCCGGCATGTTTCTACACGGTGGGGTCCGGCCGTATGGCGGCACGTTTCTTGTTTTTGCCGACTATATGCGCCCTTCAATGCGCGTTGCCAGCCTGATGAAACTCCCGGTTATTTATGTGTTTACACACGACAGCATTGCGGTTGGCGAAGACGGTCCCACGCACCAGCCGGTTGAACATCTTGCATCACTCCGATCAATTCCAGGCTTAAATGTTATCCGGCCGGGTGATGCAAACGAAACAGGCGATGCATGGTGCCAGGCACTTAAAACAACTGACAAACCCACGGCTTTAATATTAAGCCGCCAGAAACTGCCCATATTAGACAGGAGCGGTGCCTCCGAAAACCTGGAAAGTGGCGGGTATATTCTTGAAGACTGTGACGGCAAACCAGATATTATTCTTATTGCATCTGGCTCAGAAGTGCATATTGCTGTTGAGGCCAAACAGATGCTTGCTGAAAAAGGTGTTGCCGCACGAGTTGTCAACATGCCCAGCTGGGAACTTTTCGAACAGAAATCCCAGGACTATAAGGACAGCGTCCTTTTACCGGATGTAAAAACGCGCGTTGCTGTTGAAGCAGGTATTCCCATGGGATGGGAACGATATGTGGGGACAGAAGGTGCCATAATCGGCATAACCGGCTACGGGTCCTCCGCTCCCGGCGGAACCGTTTTGAAACAATACGGATTTACTGCTGATAATATTGTGCAAAAATCTTTGAAGCTTATAAACTAAGCATATTTTTACCACGAATTTTTTACATCTGAAAAATAATCTGTAAACCCGCCGTCTTTTTCCCTGACAATGATCAGACACTCTGTATTTTTCAATCGCCTTACCAGTTCGAGGCCCTTTTTATGACCCATAACCATGACAGCAGTGGCAAGACCGTCCGCAAACATACAGGAGTCAGCCAGGATGGATACACTGACCACGCCATTTTTAACCGGATACCCGGTTCTCGGATCAATTACATGGGAATAACGAAGTCCATCAATTTCAAAAAAAATCCTGTAATCACCGCTGGTTGCAAGGGCTCTATCTGTTAAATTAATCACCTTGTATATCTGGTCCGCGGAAGCGTTCTTGTCCGGCCGGTTTACACCGACTCTCCAGTTACTGCCGTTTTCCTTTACGCCGAAAGCATATACTTCGCCACCGATTTCTACGAGAAAATTGTCAACTCCGCTGTTTTTGATAACGTTTGCAATCTGATCAACCCCATAGCCTTTTGCAATGGAGGCAAAATCAAGGGTTACTGACGGTCTGTTCTTTTTTATAAGAAGGTTGTGTTTTATTATTCGGATATGATGAAAGCCGGTGTTCTCAAGCAGTTTCAGAACATCATCTTTCTGCGGAACACTTTGTTTTTTTTTTGTTTTGCCAAATCCCCACAGGTTTACCAGGGGATTAATCGTGCCGTCCCATGCACCGTCAGTTAAATGATAAAGTTCCTGTGAAACCGTCATAACTTTATAAAAATCACTGGTCACTTCAAACGGTTTTCCGGATTCATCCTCATTAAACCGGCTGATTTCACTGTCTTTAATATAGGTCGACATACTCTGGTTGATTTCTTCAAGCCGCATGTCAATTTTTTTATCAAGTCCGTTTGTATCTCCGTCAACACTGGAGACAACCTTAATATGATAGGTCGTACCCATGGTTTTTCCAGAAAAGAGAATCTCTTTTGCGGAAACATAACCCGATATCAGTAATCCAATAACACTGAAAAAAACAATTTTTGAAAAATTTCTCGACTGCATCAGTTATTAACGGAATCCTAAATAGTATTATCGATGGTTAAGTAAAAATCTCCATCAGTTGTTTACACTCAAATAATAAAGACACAGAATTTTAAGCTCATCATAACTGACTTCCTCGTTCAGTGCCTGATACACAGGGGACAAATAATCGGTGCCAAGTTCATCAAATGTTTTAAACACCCGGGTCTTCTGTTCAGGCGTAACAATTGAAAGTTCTATCAGCCCATCCGGTCTGAGTGCATGCCCTTCTTTGATATATTTGAACAAATGATCAATCACCGTAACCTGTTTGATACTGTATGCAGCCATAAGTCCGCTTATGGATTGGCCGTCATTGTAAGCCTCCCCCACAGCCATATGCCTGAGTTTCTTAAAATGCTTTTTGGAAGAACGCGTTGTTTTTTTTACTATTTCCGATTTTTCCGCAATATGATGATCCCCGCAGTATTCACGGATAATTTCCAGGAAAGTAATCCCGTATTTTTTTAACTTTTCCTCACCAATTCCAAAAATATTTCTCAGGCTGTTTATAGTCTGGGGAAAATAGGCGGCAATTTCAATAAGGGTTTTATCTGAAAAAATCACATATGGAGGAACATTGGCCTTGTCTGCCAGTTCTTTTCGCTTTTTTCGTAATATTTCAAAAAACGTTGCGTCGTGGTCAAGATCGGCCTTCTTTTCCCTGTCCTTACCATTCAGTTCAGCAACCGGTTCTTCTTCCAGTCGGCCCATGACTATTTCGTTGCCTTTAAATACGTCCCATGCTTTTTGAGTAAGCCTGAGTCCCCCGTACTCCATATCCTGCTCCATGAGACCTTTGTGGAGAAACTGGCGTGACAGATGGAACCACTTGTTTTTTGAAACATCTTTGCCGATCCCGTATGTGGATAAATTCTGGTGACCGAATTTCATCACTTTTTTAGCGGTTGATCCCCGCAGCACATCAATAATGTGTCCGGCTCCAAACATTTCTCCGGTTTTCTTAACGCATGAAAGAAACTTCTGGGCAGCAATTGTTATGTCGGTCTGTTCGATTTCTCCAGCCAGACAATTATCGCACATGTCGCAGTTTTTTACTGAATACGCTTCGCCAAAATAGGTCAGCAGCGGAATTCTCCGGCACACCTCGGATTCTGCAAACTGAAGCAGGGCTTTCAGGTGAATCGTTGCCACACGCTTTTCATGATCATTTTTCTGGTTGATAAAGAACTTGATTTTTTGAATATCCGCATAACTTAACAGCAAAAGACATTCGGCGCGCAATCCGTCCCTGCCAGCCCGGCCGATCTCCTGGTAATAGCTTTCAATGTTTTTGGGAAGATCATAGTGAATTACAAATCTTACATTGGGTTTATTTATTCCCATTCCAAAAGCAATGGTGGCAACGATAATCTGCACATCATCTTTAATGAACATTTCCTGATTTTTTTTCCGGTCGGTTTCAGAAAGCCCTGCATGATACGGGCGGACTGAAAACCCCTCATCTTCCAGCACCTCGTACAGCTCATCCACCTGCCGGCGGGAAAAACAGTAGATGATACCGGACTGATCAGGAAATTTTTTCAGGAAATGGATTGTCTGGGAAAGCGGGTCCTTTTTGGAGACGACCCTGATAAAGAGGTTTTCCCGATTAAAACTGCCGATAAATTCGTTGGAATCATCAAAGTTAAGACTTGCCTTTATATCTTTCTGTACCCGGGGCGTGGCCGTAGCAGTGAGCGCCACGCAGACAGAGTCGGGAAATCGCGCCCTGACCGCTGAAAGCTGCCGGTATTCGGGACGAAAATCATGCCCCCATTCGGAAATACAATGGGCCTCATCGATTGCCAGACAATCCACTCGAACTGAAGCCAGAAGATTAATAATATCCGGTTTCAGCAGGGTTTCCGGGGCCAGATAAAGCATTTTCACCCTGTTTTGCCTGATTTTTTCAATATTACGGCTGTATTCTGACGGGGGAAGCGAACTGTTCAAATAAATGGCATCAACACCCACTGCCATTAACTGCTCCACCTGATCTTTCATCAACGAAATCAAAGGAGAAACAACCACTGTAAGCCCCGGGAAAATCAATGCCGGAATCTGGTAGCAGATGGATTTGCCTCCGCCTGTGGGCATGATGACCAGTGTATCCCTTTTTTTAAGGATATTATCTATTATCTCTTTTTGAAGCGGCCTGAATTCATCATAGCCGAATGTACGCTTAAGAATGAGTTGTGCTTTATCTATCATATTTATTCTGGCACATTTATACTGGCACATTTATTCTGACTGATTAATCAAGGCCCGCAGCCGGCAGCCAGAGGTAATAATACCCGGTTCGAAATGCATTTATGCTTTCCGGCAGACCGGAATTAAAAAGAGACAATCCATTCCCCTCATACTGTGTCAAAGATGTATTGTACAAATTGTCATCCGGATACGCGGTGCGCCGGTAAACCACCACGCTGGAATTTTCAGGCAGACCGGCAATTTTTTTTGCCTCTGTGATGGCTTCGCTCAAATATCCCACTTTATCGATAAGTCCTATATTTTTTGCCTCTTTGGCAAGATAAATCCGGGCGGTTGAAATCTCTTCAAGGATTTTTGCATCCAGCTGCCGATGCATGGATACAAGGTTTATAAACCTTTCGCCCAGTGCATCGGTCATATCCTGAAGAAGGGTTTCTTCTTCCTCTGTGGTAATCCGAAACGGTGATCCCATATCCTTGTTTTTACCGGATGTGTTAATCTCCATGCCAATACCGATTTTATCCATAAGCCCTGTAACTTTCGGACGCATGAATATGACACCCACTGATCCTGTAAGCGTGGTGGGATGAGCCATAATGATATCGGCGGGAAGAGAAATATAGTAACCACCGGATGTTGCAAGATTCATCATTGAAACAACAATTTTTTTCCCTGTTCGCTTTTTAAAAGACATAAGTTCATGATAAAGAATATCGCTTGCCGTAATGGTTCCGCCTGGTGAATCAACCTTCAGAAGTATGGCTCTGACCGCGTCATCTTTTTCAGCTTTCTTCAGCTGGGAAAGCACTTCCATGACCATACTGGGGGTAGAACGGATCATGCCCTTTTCCGGTGAATCTGAAATGACGCCCCTCACATGAACAACCAGCACCTTGCCTTTTCCCGTGCCCTGCAGTGTATACTCCATGAGAGGATCTGATGCGTCTGTAAACAGTTTATAATTTGCGGTTATGCAGCCGCAAACAAAAAGTGTTATTATCAATAATATAATTTTTGACGCCCTTGCCACCATATGCACCTCCCCTTATCAATAAATACATTAATATAATCAGCATTTCACGGACAATGGACTTTTTCTGCGGGAAATATAAAGTAACAAAATGATAATGTCAAGCAAAGTTCTGGCTCACCATCTTCCCATGTAGACCAGCAGGAGTCCGGTAAGCATGAGCACAAACCCAAACCTCCGCAACATACTGTCCGGCATTTCCATCATTTTCTGTACCAGTAATTTCATTTTTTCCGGAAAAGCAAAGTAAGGCAGGCCTTCCACAATCATCACCATACCTATAACGCATAGAAAATATTTCATATTGACACCAGCATGTACCGACAAGCGGTTTTTTTGTATTCAGGTATTGGTATTAATTATTCTTAAAAAATCGGCAATACGAATAAACTGTCTTGAATATATAATATTTCATCCGATATTTTGTCAAAATAAAATGTTTGGAAAAATTGGAGGATGAAATTTCTATAATGGAAGGTTAGGGGCAATCTGATTTTTTAGTGTTGTATATATAATACCGATGAATAGTGTTTTTAGTATTTAACAAATGTAGCCTCCTGTGCCAACCATTCTAAAGGCGGGCGTCTGGCCACACAGGTTGTCTTCTATCTTTGCCGGAACGCCTCTCTTTCCCGCTTCTCCTTTCCGGGATACAGGACGTATAGAAGAATTGGCGCCGATCATCCCCGGCCCGTCTCTCCCCGTTATCACTTATCATCGTTCTTTGCAGGTGTTTTCTCATTTTAAAATTCAATCCACTTTTTTCTATAACACGTAAAACCAATTGAAAGCAGAAAGGTGGCCAGTATTATTAACTTGTGTTTCATTATTCTCTGCTTTTTTCATTTTAGACAGGTTGTGTAATCCCATCAAATTTAAATTTCTCTGAAAATATAAAATTTGTTAATCCGATATAAATGCAAGTGAGATGCCAACAGAAAACAATACAATTTTTTTCCCATCAATCCATATTGGATTATATGTGATATCCGTATATTACATGTAATAAAAAATAAATTAACTCCCATTAAAACAAATAGTGTTGATGGACAGCAAAAATAATGATTGGGTAATTGACATACAAATTTCACAAAAAACATGTAGTTTATTTCATAAAGTTTTTCATTTTTAAGAAAATTTCTTGTCACCACATATAATCTATGTTATCAGGATTCCTTGCTGCTGCAGAGGCCAGCGGTTTCGCACGCAATCATAAGTATTTACGTATGGTTTATAACGGCAGCCTGTTTTTTGCAGGATATAAATAAAAA